>JAJAYV010000052.1 GCA_026786045.1 Frankiaceae bacterium
CGCCGGCACGAAGCAGCAGCACGCCCAGCAGCGCCAGGACGGCGGTCACCACCGGGGCCACGAGCGCGCCGGTCGCGACGACGGCCACGGCGGCGGCGCCGGTGAGGACGGCCTGCCCCGAGCGGGTGGCCGAGGTGCGGGGCGCCGGCGGCTCGGCGTCCCAGCGGACGACCTCGTCCCCGTACGCCTGGTCCCCGTACGCCTGGTCCCCGTACGCCTGGTCGTCGTACGGCTCGTCGTACGTCCCGTCGTCGTACGCCTCGTCCTCCGGCGGGGACGGCGGTGGGGGCCCGGAGGGGACGAGCGCCGGGACCGGTCGGGTCAGCGCGACCGTCCTCAGCGCGGCGACGTCGAGCACAGTCGTCTCGTTCACGTCGTGGGGCAGGTGGACGGCCAGTGGCTGCGCCTGCGAGGCGCCGCCCAGCTGATCGCGCAGCGCGGCGGCCGTCGGCCGGCGGGCCGGGTCACGGTCCATGGCCGCGTCCACCAGCCCGGCCAGGTCGGCAGGAAGCCCGTCGAGGTCGGGCTCGTGGTGGACGATCCGGTAGAGCACGGCTTCGGGCCGCCCGGTGCCGTACGGCGGCCGACCGGTGCCGGCGAGCGCGACGGTGGCGCCCCAGGCGTGCACGTCGGCCGCGGCGGTCACCGCCCCGCCGGTTACCTGCTCGGGGGCGAGGTAGCCGGCGGTGCCGACGACCAGGCCGGTGCGGGTGAGCGCGGTGACGTCGGCGGCGGTGGCCAGCCCCAGGTCGATGAGCTGGGGTGACCCGTCGAGCACGAGGACGTTGCCGGGGGTGATGTCGCGGTGCACGACGCCGGCGGCATGCAGGGAAGTCAGGGCGTCGGCGAGGCCACGGGCGAGCTGCTGCAGCGCCTCGCCCTGCAGCGGCCCGGTCTCGGCGACGAGCTCGTCGAGCCGGCGGCCCGGGACGAACCGCGTGACCAGATAGGGCTGCGCGGCGTCGACGTCGGCGTCGAGCACCTCGACCAGGTGCGGGCCGCGGACCCGGCGCAGCGCGGCGAGCTCGTGCCGGAAGCGCCGCCGGCCGTCGGGGTCACCGACGGCGTGCAGCGGGTTGTCGCGCAGCACCTTGACCGCCACGGCCCGGTCGTCCGGGGCGACCCCGAGGTAGACGGTGCCCATGCCGCCCTGGCCGAGCCGCCCGAGCAGGCGGTGCGGGCCGACGACGGCGGGGTCGCCGGGCAGGAGCGGGGTGACCGGCACGGCGCCTCCCCGGTCGACGGTCTGGGCTGCCGAGGCTAGCCCGGCGGGGTGCGCCGTTCGACTGCGCGGCGCGCTGGACAAGGGCACCATGGCGCGATGGGCGGCACCTCGCACGACGACCTGCGGCGCCTGGCCGTGTGGCTGGCCCGGCGGCGCGAGGTCGACGAGCTGATGGCCGTGCTGACGCAGTACGGCCCGACGGCGGGGGAGCGGGTCGCCGCCCACCTCGACGCGCTGCAGCTCCTGCTCGCCGCAGAGGCCGATGCGTTCGCGCGCTACCGGGCCGGCGCTCCCGTACTGCCCCAGCGGCCACTGCCGGCGGTGCGGCCGGAGGACGACGAGCAGACCAGCGCGAACGTCCACTCGCTGGCGGCGGCCCGGCTGGTCCGGCGAGCCCCCTAGTCCTTCCGGCTCCTGCGGCGGGGCACCCGCTCGGGCTCGACCGCCTGCGGCACCCGCCGCACCCGCACCGGCCCCCTCGCCGTCGACGGGTCCACGACGGCCCCGCCCTGCGTGATGACCACCTCGCCGCGCGCCACCAGCCGCCGCGCGGCGGCCCGCGCCGGCTCCATGAGGTCGCGCCACGACTCCCCGCCGACGGCCCGCGCCGCCTCGGACGGGCAGCTCGTCGCGCTCGCGGCCCGCGCGTCGAGGAGCTCGAGCACCTTCTGCTCCAGCGCGGTGTCCGTCGGACTGACCCCTGCGCGCCGGCAGGCGTCGGAGCACCAGCGCACCGCCTCCCAGTCGCGCTCCCACTTCTTGCGCCAGGTGATCGTCCGGCCGCAGGCGGCGCACGGACGGCTCGGCAGCGCGCTCACCGGTCCGCCCCGTCCAGGTCGGCCTCGATCTCGCGCCAGAACGCGTCGGCCCACAGCCGGTGGCCGCGGTCGTCGGGGTGGAACCAGTCGGCCGCGAAGTGCGTGAGCATCGCCGACCAGCCGGCACGCCGCTGCGCCTCGTGCAGCGGCACGGGCCGCAGCCCCCGGTCAAGGGCGGCGGCCGTCATGACATCGGCCGCGGCCTGCGCGTCGTCCTCCCACCGGCCGTGCATCCAGTACGGCACGTCGGCCACGTAGCTCCCCGCGGGCAGGGCGTCGACGAGCTCCCCGACCGAGCCGGCGAACCGGTTGGCCTTGTAGGTCGGCACGTCGTTGCCGCCGATGGCCACCGTGACGAGGTCGGGCGTGCGCCCCAGCGCAGCCAGCGCGGGCAGCTGGTTCTCCAGCACATCGCTGATCCGCGCCCCCGACCGGGACAGGTTGACGACCTCGACCGGCCGGCCGGTGCGCGCGCTGAGCCGCTCGGCGAGCAGCCCGACGTAGCCCCGGTCCGGGCGGCCGGCCCCGATCCCCTGCGCGGCGCTGTCGCCCAGCGCGACGTAGAGCAGCCCGCCGGGCTCGCCCCGCGGCTCGGACCAGTAGGACGCCGCCGTCTCGACGCTGCGGGCCAGCCGGAGCAGGGCCAGTCCCCAGACCGCAGAGAGCACCAGTGCGACCGCTACCAGCGAGGCCACCACCGGGTGCCGGCGCGGCCAGCGGGGAGGGGTCACCGCACCAGCGTGCCCCGCCGGGCAACTGGCCTCCTCGCGGAGCCCGGGTGTCAGGACCCGGAGGACGCGGCATGGGCGTGTTCCCGCGATGGCCATGTCCGTCCTGACGACCCCTGTTGGGCCGGCAAGTACCCTAGGGGGTATTTTTCAACGGAAGGGAACGCCGTGTGCAGCAGGGCAACGTGCCGGAAGTGCGGCAAGATCACTTGGTCCGGATGCGGGATGCACGTCAGGCAGGTGATGCGCAGCGTCCCCGCCGCACAGCAGTGCACCTGCGGTAGCGCGACGCAAGCGCCTGCAGCGCCTGCGGCGGCGGCGAAGCGGGGCAGGCTCGGCTCGCTGTTCCGCCGCTGACTTGCAGGGCGCGGCTGGCCCGCAGCCGCGATGTGGCGGCTCGGCTCGGCTCAGGGTCGGCGCTCGGCGTCCGCGGGCGTCGCGACGTGGACGTCCGTCGGCGTCACCTCTCGTCCTGGCGAGGCTCCGTCGGCATCGCCAGGCTGACCCAGTCGTGCATGCCGCCGCGGTAGTACGCCAGGGCGTGCGCCGGGTGCCCCGCCTCCAACAGCTCGCGGAGCGCGTGCGGGGACTGCGGGCACTGCGGGCCGTTGCAGAACAGGATCGAGATCCTGTCCGGATCGAGCTCGCTGCGCCGCTCCACCATCTCGGTGTGCGGGATGTTCGCCGCCCCCGGGATGGTCAGCCCGCCGAACGACCCTGCCGTGCGGCAGTCGACCACGAGCGCACCTTGCTCGACCAGCTCGATGAGCTCGACCTCACCGACGGTCTGCACGTCTGGTGCAGCCTCCAGCCGCTGCAGCTCGCCCCAGGTGGTGTCGACAGCGACCAGATCGGCCTCACCCTCGAGGCGCCACGGGACGCTTCGCGGGTCTGACTCCCGTGCGCGTTCCTGTCGTTCCATCGCTCCTCCTTCAGCCGCAGATCACCCGCCCGCATGTGCGGCCGGTCCTTAACGGGGTAGAGCATGGTCATATACCAGTGGAGGTATCAGCATGGAGTACGGATCGACCATCAGCACCGAGCTCGGGTTCGAGGAGGTCGTTGCGCGCACTCGCGCCGCTCTCGCCGACAACGGCTTCGGAATCCTCACCGAGATCGACGTGCAGGCGACGCTGAAGAACAAGCTTGACCTTGACATGGAGCAGTACCTGATCCTGGGCGCCTGCAACCCGCAGCTCGCACACCAGGCGCTGGAGGTCGAGCGCGACATCGGACTGCTGCTGCCGTGCAACGTCGTGGTCCGCCGTGACGGTGACCGCACCGTGGTGCAGGCCCTCGACCCGCAGGTGATGGTCAGCCTGCCGGGCCGGCCGGAGCTCCAGCCGGTGGCGGACGAGGCGGCCAAGCGCCTGAGCGCCGCTCTCCAGGCGGTGGCCGCCGGATGACGCCGATCGACGTCATCGGCAAGGAGCTCCGCGACTCCCGCGCGTACAGGCGCCTTGCACCGTCGTAGCCGCGCGCTGATCTTCCGTCCCTGAGCAACCCCGTGCGTGCTGGAACGCGATGGCCCCGCGCGCCGTTGCCCACGTCGGGGCCGTCGGTACAAGGCGATGCCGCCGCCCACCGGAGGAGGACGATGATCTCGCGCACGAGCCCGGCCGGCCGCAGCACTGCCAGCAGCAGCAGCTCCCGGCTGCGCCCCGCGCTCCTGGGGGTCACCGCTGCGCTCGCGGTCGCTGCCGTGGTCGGCGGTGTCGTCCTGATCGGCAACGACGACAGCGACGCGACGACGGCTTCGGGCGCGCCGTTCGGCATGGCTCACGTGCACGGCCTCGGGATCGACCCGCAGGACGGGGCGCTGCTCGCCGGGACGCA
>JAJAYV010000053.1 GCA_026786045.1 Frankiaceae bacterium
GCACCGCGAGCGGGGAGTCGGGGTCGCCGATGACGGCGGACAGGCACGGCCGGGCGCTCGCGCGCCCGCTGGACACCCCGCGCTCCCCCAGCGCCCGCAGCACCCACGGCTCGTCGAAGACGTCCGACCCGACCCGCTTGCGATCGGGGACGCCGGTCTCGTCGCCGACGTAGCGGACCGGCCCGTCGGCGGCAAGCAGCACCAGCTCGACGTCCGCGCCGCCGAGCAGCCGCGCGGCGGCGGTGACGACGACCTGCGCCGACACGTCGCTGGACCGGCCGGTCTCGCGCTCCTGGCCCCGCGCCAGCTCGGCGAACAGGCGGGCCTCGGCGCTGCGCCGGGTCTGCTGGTCGTAGGACGACCAGAGCAGGGCGAGCGGGACGACCAGTCCGAGCAGGCCGAGCGGGGCGTTCAGCGAGAGGTAGGCGGCCAGCAGCCCGATCGAGGTGTTGCCCGCGGTGTGCAGCGCCGACAGCGGCGCGCTCGAGGTGACCAGGGAGCGGAACGGCCGCTGCGAGGTGAGCGAGACGGCGACGGCCACCAGCACGTAGTTGACGAGCCAGAACGCCGCCATGCCCAGGCAGGCGCCGAGGACGTCCCCGCCGCCGAGCCCCGCCACGGCGGCGCCCGCCGAGGTCGCGGCCATGAACTGGGCGACGTTGAACTCCCGCTTGAGCCGCGGCTGGTGGCGCAGCTGCTGGGCCAGCGCGACGCCGACCGCGACGGCCAGGACGGTCCAGGCGCCGGTCCACAGCACCAGGGCCGCGCCGAGGGCGGCCTCGGTGAGCGAGAAGGTCCACCGCTGCCGGCCGATTTGCAGGTGGACGACGGCGACCTCGGACAGCGTCACCGACCCGGCCAGCAGCAGCACGGCCCACCACGGGGCCTCGCCCCACCCGGTCGCCGCGCCGAGGACGACCGCACCGAGGACGGACAGCAGGCCGACCAGGCGGACGGTGCGCGCGGGTCCGCGCCGCAGCGGGCGGCGAGCGGCGAACGGCGGCACACGGTCTCCAGAGGTCGAGGGGTTCCCGCGTCCCCTTCGGCACCTCTGGCTCCCTGCTGCAGCCCGGACGGCGCCGTGTCGCCCGTTCGGCCCAGTGGCGACGGCGCAGACGGCACTGCGCGGATCGGCCGTGGAGGCTTCAGGAGATGGGACCGTGCGCCGATGCAGCCAGGACCCAGGGCGGACGGCCCGGCATCCGACAGGTGGAGGACACGTTGACGACCGGTCTCGAAGGTGCGGTCTCGACCATCCCGTCGCAGGCGCCGAGCGGTGAGACGCCCGGCTTCTCGGCGATGGTCGTCGACGACCACCCGCTGGTTCGCGAGTCGATGGCGAACCGCCTCAAGCTCATGGGCGCCCGCGAGGTCGTCGAGGCGGCCACGATCGGCGAGGCCCGCGCCCGGGCCCACGTCTCCGGGCCACGTGAGCTGTGCGTGCTCGACCTCGGCCTGCCCGACGGCTCCGGCCTGGAACTGCTGGCCGATCTGCGCGCCGCCGGCTGGCAGCGGCTGGTCGTGCTCTCCGCGGCCGACGACCCCTACTCCGTGCGCGCCGCCTTCGTGGCCGGCGCCCAGGGCTACCTGCTCAAGTCCGCCTCGCCGCTCGTCGTCGCCGACGGCGTGCGCCGGGTGCTCGACGGCGGCGTCTATGCCGACCCGTCGGTCGCCTCGCTGCTGGCCGCCGGCCTGCGCGGCGGTCCGGTCGACTCCGGTGTCAGCGAGCTGTCCGGCCGCGAGATCGAGGTGCTCCGGCTGGTCGCGGACGGCCAGTCCAACAAGCAGATCGGCGAGCAGCTCGGCCTGTCGGCGCTGACCGTCAAGTCGCACCTCGCCCGCATCGCCCGCAAGCTCGGCACCGGCGACCGGGCCGAGATGGTCGCGATGGCCATGCGCGCGGGCGTCATCCGCTAGGCGCGCACGTACCCTTGTCGCGTGCTGCATCCCCGTCCTGCTGACGTCGACGCCCTCGTCGACCACCCGGCGGAGCACCCCCAGGTCGAGCATCTGCTAGCGCCCCCCGACGGCGTCCCCCCCGTCGTCAAGACCCCGGCGGCCCCCCCTAGCGGGCGGAGCAGCCCGAGGTCGAGCTGCTGCGCGCGCCGCGCGAGGGCGGCCCTCCGGTCGTCATGACCGGGGCGGCCCTCGACGAGGTGGTCGCGCGCTTCGCCGCCGGCACCGGTCCGGTGGCCGTCGACGCCGAGCGGGCGTCCGGCTACCGCTACAGCCAGCGGGCCTACCTCGTGCAGCTGCGCCGTCGAGGCGCCGGCAGCGCGCTCATCGACCCGATCTCCTGCCCCGACCTCTCGCCGCTGTCGGCCGTGCTGCAGGACGACGAGTGGGTCCTGCACGCCGCGAGCCAGGACCTTGCCTGCCTGGCCGAGGTCGGCATGGTCCCGGCCCGCGTCTTCGACACCGAGCTGGCCGGGCGGCTGGCCGGCTTCGAGCGCGTCGGGCTCGGCGCGATGGTGGAGAACGTCCTCGGGCTGCGCCTGGAGAAGGGCCACTCGGCGGCCGACTGGTCCACCCGGCCGCTGCCGGAGTCCTGGCTGGTCTACGCCGCGCTCGACGTCGAGGTGCTCGTCGAGCTGCGCGACGCGCTCGAGGAGGAGCTGCGCGCCCAGGGCAAGCTCGGCCTGGCCCACGAGGAGTTCGAGGCGGGCCGGCGGGCCCCGCCGCCCCCGCCGCGGGTCGACCCGTGGCGGCGCACCTCCGGCATCCACCGGATGCGCAACCGCCGCCAGCTCGCCGCCGTGCGCGCCATGTGGGAGGTGCGCGACCAGATGGCCCGCCGACGTGACACCGCGCCGGGCCGGATCCTGCCCGACGGCGCTCTCGTCGCCGCGGTGACCGCGATGCCCAAGACGCCCGCCGAGCTGCTCGCGCTGCCGGTCTTCGGCGGCCGCTCGACCCGCCGGCACGTTGACACCTGGTTCGGCGCGCTGCAGGCC
>JAJAYV010000054.1 GCA_026786045.1 Frankiaceae bacterium
CGACAGGTCGAGCGCGGACGCCGTCGCGACCGCGCGCCGGCCCTCGGGCGACAGCAGCGCCCGGACCTGCTCGGGGCTCAGCGGACCTTCTTGCTCGCCCTCGGCGAGACCAGGCGGGTGCCCGACCAGTCGGGCGCGGCGCTGGTGCTGCGGGTGCTGGACAGGCCGGCGGTCGGCGCGGCCTCGTCGATGTCGCTGGGCTCGACATGACCGGGGCGGCCGGCCTTCGGGGTGAGCAGCCAGACGACGCCGTTGTCGGCGAGGTTGGTGAGCGAGTCGACCAGGGCGTCGACCAGGTCGCCGTCGCCCTCCCGCCACCACAGCAGGACGACGTCCACGACGTCGTCGGAGTCGTCGGTCATGATCAGCTCGGCGCCGGCGCGGGCCGCCACGTCGTCCAGCAGGGACGCGTCGGCCGGGACGTCGGAGTCGGGATCAGCACCCACGACCTGCACGACAGTGCCGGGCTGGATCCCGAGCTTCTCGGCCAGGCCACGCTGTGCCGCGTGGTCCGCGGACGTGCTCACTCGAGTACCCCTTCCCTCCGCCCCGGCGGGGCGCTCGGGGGTAGTCCACCGGACCGGCCCCCGCTGCGCAAGTGCCGCCCGGGAACGGGCCCGGCGCATCACACCAGGAGCGGTCCGTACGGCCCAGCGACCTGGCCCGTTGTGACCATCTTTGGCCCGGCCCATCTCCTCCAGGACGCCCCCTGCCGACAGACGTGCGAGCGGGAGGACCGCTGCGGGCGCGAGCCTGCTCGAGCCGGAGACGGGGTGGCGATGGCCAGCACCTCGCCGCAAGGGTCCACCCAGCAGCTCACCGAGCTCCTCGCCGCGGTGGCCGAGCTCCCCGACCCGTCGACCGTCATCCGCCGGGCGGTCGAGCACGTCGCCGAGGCGCTCGACTCCGAGATCGCCGCGCTCGTCGCAGACGGCCAGGTCGTGCACAGCCTCGGCTTCCCCGCCGGCGCCTGGCCGGTCGCTGCGCTGGGCGAGGCCGCCGGCGGCGGCCACACCGTGCTCGAGGTCGAGGGCGTCGGCCCGTGCGCGGTCGGCACCGCCGACTGCGAGGCCATCAGCGGCGCCCGGCTGGTCGTCGGCCGCGGCAGTGCGGACCCGTTCACCCAGGAGGAGCGGGCGCTGCTGCGCGGCATGGCGCAGGTGCTCAGCCTGGCGCTGCAGGCCCGGAGGCTGCTCGACGAGGAGCGCACCTCGCGCGCGGCCAGCGACGCGCACGCCGCTGACAACGCCCAGCTGCTCGCCTCGCTGCAGGAGCGCCAGACGCTGCTCGAGCGGCTGTCCCGCATCCAGCGCTCGATCAACTCGCGCAAGCCCCTGAACGACGTGCTCGACGCGATCGTCGTCGGCGCCGCCGAGCTGCTCGGCGAGGACATCGCCGGGCTGCGGCTGCTCGACCCGCAGGACCCGGCGTACATGTGCATGACCGCCTGGCTGGGGGTGCCCGACCACCTGGCCGCCGCCACCGCGCGCCAGCCCGTCGGGCAGGGCATCGGCGGACGGGCGATCGTCGAGAACAGCCTGGTGCACACCAGCAGCTACTACAGCGTCGACCAGCCGCTGCCCGGCTTCGCCGCCGACGGCATCCAGTCGGCGATGGCGGCGCCGGTCCGCCAGGGCACCCACGCCGTCGGCAGCCTGGTCGTCGCGACCCGGCGACCGAACCGCATCTACAGCGCGTCGGAGCAGGAGGCGCTCACCGCCTTCGCCGAGCACGTCAGCCTCGCGCTCAACGACGCGCAGTCGGTCGAGGCACTGCACCGCGCCGTCGCCGAGGCCACCCACCAGTCGCGCCACGACAGCCTCACCGGCCTGCCGAACCGGGTGCTGCTGCTCGAGCGGCTCGGCGCGGCCGGAGACCGGAGCCGGCAGAACGACGCCGCGCCCTTCACCCTGCTCTTCATCGACGTGGACAACTTCAAGGTCGTCAACGACTCGCTCGGCCACCTGGTCGGCGACTGCCTGCTCACCGCGGTCGCCAAGCGCGTCGCCGGCTCCCTGCGCACCGAGGACACCGTCGCCCGGCTCGGCGGCGACGAGTTCGCGGTGCTGGTCGAGCAGGCCTCGGCCGCGGAAGGGCTGCGCGCCGCCGAGCGGGTGCTGCGGGCGCTGCGGGCGCCGTTCCACGTCGCCGGACAGACCGTGCACGTCGGCGCGAGCATCGGCGTCGTCACCTCCTGCGGCGCCCCGGCACAGGCCGAGGAGCTGCTGCGCGACGCCGACGTCGCGATGTACCGCGCCAAGGCCGAGGGCAAGTCTCGCTACGTCGTCTTCGAGCCGGCGATGCGAGACCGGCTGCAGGCCCGCAGCCAGCTGGAGACCGAGCTGCGCCGGGCCGTGCGCGACGAGCAGTTCACCGTCCACTACCAGCCGGTCGTCGACGCCGCCGCCGGCACGGTCGTCAGCACCGAGGCGCTGGTGCGCTGGGAGCACCCAGGCCGCGGCCTCGTCCCGCCCGCGGAGTTCGTGCCGCTGGCCGAGGACACCGGGCTGATCGTCGCCATCGGCGCCCAGGTGCTGCGCGCCGCCTGCCACCAGACCGCCGCTTGGCGGGGCTCCCCCGGCCTCGCCGACCTGTCCGTCAGCGTGAACCTCTCGCCGCGCCAGCTGCAGGAGCCCGGCCTGCTGGCCGACGTCCGCGACGCGCTGCTGTCCTCGGGCCTGCCCGCCGGCGCGCTGATCCTCGAGATCACCGAGAACCTGCTGGTGCGCGACGTCGACGCCGCGAAGTCCCGGCTCGACGAGCTCAAGGCGCTCGGCGTCCGGCTGGCCGTCGACGACTTCGGCACCGGCTACTCGTCGCTGTCCTACCTCAGCCGGCTACCCGTCGACATCCTCAAGGTGGACAAGGCCTTCGTCGCCGACATCGCCGACGGCAGCCCGGCCGGCAAGCTCGCCGGCGCCGTCATCGCGCTGGCCGCCTCGCTCGAGCTGGCGACGGTGGCCGAGGGCGTCGAGACCGCCGAGCAGGTGCAGGCGCTGCTCGCGCACGGGTGCACGCACCTGCAGGGATTCCTCTTCTCCCGGGCCGTCCCTCCCGCGGTCCTGCCCGGCACCGCCGCCGCCCTGCACGACCGGCTGGAGATGGCCGCCTCCGCCCTGGCCGGCGTCCCGAGCGCCCGCACCCCCGACGTCCGGCTGGCCGTCCCCTCACGTCGCAGCAGCCGGGTCCTACCCGGGACCTTCGTCTCCTGATCGGGCCGCAGCTCGCACCTACCCGCCGGTAAGGGGCAGGATGGGGACCGCACCCGATCCGAGCGACCCTCAGGAGAAGCGTGACCGAGCGGTTCAGTGTCATCAGCGACGGCCTGCCGACCCAGCTGCCGGACCTCGACCCCGCCGAGACGGCGGAGTGGCTCGAGTCCCTCGACGGGGTCCTGGACACCGCGGGCCGCGGCCGGGCCCGCTTCCTCATGCTCAAGCTGCTCGAGCGCGCCCGCGAGAAGGCGGTGGGGGTCCCGGCGCTGCGCAGCACCGACTACCTCAACACCATCCCGCCGGAGCGCGAGCCGGACTTCCCCGGCGACGAGCACCTCGAGCGGCGCATCCGGGCGTACGTCCGGTGGAACGCCGCGATCACGGTCAGCCGGGCCAACCGCCCGGAGATCGGCGTCGGCGGCCACATCGCCAGCTACGCCAGCGCCGCCTCGCTCTACGAGGTCGGCTTCAACCACTTCTTCCGCGGCAAGGACGGGGTGGGCGGGGGCAAGCAGGGCTCGGGTGACCAGGTCTTCTTCCAGGGCCACGCCTCGCCCGGCATCTACGCCCGCGCCTTCCTCGAGGGCCGGATCAGCCAGGCCCAGCTCGACGGCTTCCGGCAGGAGTCCCGCCGGGCCAGCCTGCCGAGCTACCCGCACCCGCGGCTGATGCCGGACTTCTGGGAGTTCCCGACCGTGTCGATGGGTCTGGGCCCGATCGCCGCGATCTACCAGGCCCGCTTCAACCGCTACCTGCACGACCGCGGGATCAAGGACACCAGCGACTCCCGCGTGTGGTGCTTCCTCGGCGACGGCGAGATGGACGAGCCCGAGTCGCTCGGCGCGATCGGCGTCGCGGCCCGCGAGGAGCTCGACAACCTCGTCTTCGTCGTCAACTGCAACCTGCAGCGCCTCGACGGCCCGGTCCGCGGCAACGGCAAGATCATGCAGGAGCTGGAGAGCTACTTCCGCGGCGCCGGCTGGAACGTCATCAAGGTCGTGTGGGGCCGCCAGTGGGACGACCTCATCGCCAAGGACGTCGACGGCCTGCTCGTCAACGCCATGAACACCACGCCGGACGGCCAGTTCCAGACCTACTCGGTCGAGAGCGGCGCCTACACCCGGCAGCACTTCTTCGGCTCCGACCCGCGGCTGCTCAAGATGGTCGAGCACCTCACCGACGACCAGATCCGCGGCCTGCCGCGCGGCGGTCACGACTACCGCAAGGTCTACGCCGCCTTCGACTCGGCGACCAAGCACGTCGGCCAGCCGACGGTGATCCTCGCCCACACCATCAAGGGCTGGACCCTCGGCAAGGACTTCGAGGGCCGCAACTCCACCCACCAGATGAAGAAGCTCACCAAGCCCGAGCTCAAGGAGCTGCG
>JAJAYV010000055.1 GCA_026786045.1 Frankiaceae bacterium
CGGACCTGGTCGTCTACCGCAACTGGTACCTGCAGGAGTTCTCCCGCCAGGCGGCCGGCGAGGCGCCTCGACCGTGGGACGGCCCGCTGCGCTGAGCCGCCGGCTCAGAAGCTCGTCAGCACCGTGACACCGGGCGTGCGTCCCACCTGCTCGAGCGCGTTGGCGGCGTCGTCGAGCCCCACCTCGCGGGTGACGAGCAGGTCGGGGCGCAGCCGCCCGGCGGCGACCAGCGCCAGCAGCTCCGGGTAGGCGTGGGCGGCCATGCCGTGGCTGCCGAGCAGCTCGAGCTCCAGGCTGATCACTCGCTCCATCGGCACGACCGGCCGCTCCTGCGCCGGCGGGAGCAGCCCGACCTGGACGTGCCGGCCGCGGGCGCGCAGCGAGCGCACGCTGTCGACACAGGTCGTCGCGCTGCCGAGGGCGTCGAGCGAGAGCGCGGCCCCGCCGCCGGTGAGCTCCAGCACCGCCTCGACGACGTCCTGGGCGCGGGCGTCGACGACGGCCGCGGCGCCGAAGGATATGGCGAGCTCGAGAGCGCCCGGGGCGACGTCGACCGCGATCACCTGCGCGCCCGCGGCGACGGCGACCTGTACGGCCGAGAGCCCGACCCCGCCGCACCCGTGCACGACCACCCACTCGCCCGCGGCCACGCGGCCCTGCTGCACCACGGCCCGGAAGGCGGTGGCGTAGCGGCAGCCGAGCGATGCCGCTGTGGCGAAGGGCATCTCGTCCGGCAGGGCGACCAGGTTGACGTCGGCTGCCTCGAGCGCGACCAGCTCGGCGAACGAGCCCCAGTGCGTGAAACCCGGCTGGGTCTGCCGCGCGCAGACCTGGTGGTCGCCGCGCAAGCAGGACGGGCAGCTGCCGCAGGCGCAGACGAACGGCACGGTCACCCGGTCGCCGACCCGCCGGCGCCGCACCTGCGCGCCGACCGCCTCGACGGTGCCGGCCAGCTCGTGGCCCGGCACGTGCGGCAGGCGCACGTCGGGGTCGTGGCCCTGCCAGCCGTGCCAGTCGCTGCGGCACACGCCGGTGGCGCCGACCCGTACGACGACCCCCGTCGGGGAGGGCGACGGCGCAGGGACGTCCTGCACCGCCAGCGGCCCGGCGTACTGCTCGAAGACCAGGGCCCGCACTAGAGGTCGTCGTGCAGCATGAGCTGGCGGGCCGCCTCAGTCACCGAGCCCGACAACGACGGGTAGATCGCGAAGGTGTGCGCGATCTGGTCGGCCGTCAGGCCGTTCTGGACAGCCACGGAGATCGGCATGATGAGCTCGCTGGCGTTCGGCGCGACGACGACGCCGCCGAGCACGGTGCCGGAGCCAGGGCGGCAGAAGAACTTCACGAAGCCGTCGGTGATGCCCAGCATCTTGGCGCGGGCGTTGGTGGCGAGCGGGAGCATCACCGTCTGCACCGGGATCGTGCCCGACTCGACCTGCCCCTGCGTCACGCCGACGGAGGCGACCTGCGGGTCGGTGAAGACGTTCGCGGACACCGTCGACAGCCGCAGCGGCGCGACCGCCTCGCCGAGCGCGTGCCACATCGCGATGCGCCCCTGCATCGCGGCGACCGACGCGAGCATGAGGACGCCGGTGCAGTCCCCGGCGGCGTAGATGCCGGGGACGGTGGTGCGCGAGACGCGGTCGACCTGGACGAAGCCCTGCTCGGTCAGCGCGACGCCGACCTCCTCGAGCCCCATGCCTCCGGTGTTCGGCACCGAGCCGACGGTCATGAGCGCGTGCGAGCCCTCGACGGTCGTCCCGTCGGTGAGGTGCACGACCACGCCCTTCTCGGTCCGCTCGACCCGGTCAGCGCGGCCGCGGCGGACGTTCATACCGCGGCGGGCGAAGACCTCCTCGAGCAGCTCCGCGGCGTCGGCGTCCTCCCCGGGCAGGACCCGGGCGCGGGAGGACACCAGGGTGACCTGCGAGCCGACGGCGAGGTAGGCGTTGGCGAACTCGGCGCCCGTGACGCCGGAGCCGACGACCACCAGATGCTCGGGCAGCTCGGGCAGGTCGTAGAGCTGGCGCCAGTCGAGGACCCGCTCGCCGTCGGGCTCGGCGCCGGCGACGACGCGCGGGTGGGCGCCCGTCGCGAGCAGGACCACGTCGGCCTCGACCTCGTGGACGTGGCCGTCGTCGGCGGTCACCTCGACCAGCGACGCGCTGCGCAGCCGGGCCGAGCCGTGCAGAATCGTCACGCCCTGGCGCACCAGCCGGGCGGTGATGTCGGCGGACTGCGCGAGCGCCAGCGCCTTGACGCGGGCGTTCACCTCGTCGACGGCGGTGACCACCTCGCCCACCGCACGGATGCCGACCCGGTCGGCGTGCGAGAAGGCCGTCATCGCCTCGCTCGTCGCGATGAACGTCTTGGACGGCACGCAGTCCGAGAGCACGCACTGCCCCCCGACGCCGTCCCTGTCGACGAGCGTGACCGACGCCCCGAGCTCCACGGCGACCAGGGCCGCCTCGTAGCCCGCGGGTCCTCCTCCGACGACGGCGATGTGCTGCATGCCCTCCATCCTCCCGCACGTGGCGCTGGCTACTCTTCCGGGCATGGCGCTCTACGCGGCGTACGGCAGCAACCTCGACCCCGAGCAGATGCACCGTCGCTGCCCCCACTCCCCCGTCGCGGGCACCGGATGGCTGGAGGGCTGGCGCCTCACCTTCGGCGGCGAGGACCTCGGCTGGGAGGGCTCGCTCGCCACGCTCGTGCCGGCGCCGGGCGAGCACGTCTTCGTCGGGCTCTACGACATGACCGACGCCGACGCCGAGCAGCTCGACACGTGGGAGGGGGCCGACAACGGCCTCTACCGCAAGCTGCGGGTCCGGGTGCACGCGCTCGAGGGCGACAAGCTCTGCTGGGTCTACGTCCTGGACGGCTACGAGGGCGGGCTGCCGTCGGCGCGCTACCTCGGCGTGCTCGCCGACGCGGCCGAGGTCGCTGGCGCGCCGGCCGACTACGTGCGCGAGCTGCGCACTCGCCCCTGTCGGTCCACCGGGCCTTGACCTGGCCCGCCGGCCCGCCGGCCCGCCGGCCCGCCGGCCCCAGCTCTTTGGGACTTCCCCAGTAGCCGGCGCCTGTGGATCCTCCGAAGATCTTCAGGAACTCGCGCAGGGCTGCAGGCCGGGCGACTCTGCCCGGCGGGCTAGTACGCGCTGACGGCCGCCAGCGCGACGGCGACGAGCGCGCGAACCGCCACGGGCAGGGCCGCCTCGGCGACGTCGAACGCCCCCTGGTGCAGGTCGTACGGCGACTCACGCCCGGGCGCCTTGACACCGAGGCGGGCCATCGCGCCGGGCACCCGGTCGAGGTACCAGGCGAAGTCCTCCCCGCCGAGCGACTGCAGCGTCGGCACGGCAGCGGACGTGCCGAGCGAGCGTCGCACCGCCGCGGCGAACAGCGTCGTCGCGGACTGGTCGTTGATCACGGGCGGGACGCCGCGGCTGTAGCGGACGTCGGCGTGCGCGCCGTAGGGCGAGACGAGGCCGTCGACGACCCGCTGGACCATGAGCGGGGCGTCGTGCCAGGCCCCCTTGTCGAGCACGCGCAGGGTGCCCTTCAGCACCCCGCGGTGCGGGATCGCGTTGGCGGCGACGCCGGCGCCGATGTGGCCCCACACCAGGCATAGCCCGGCGCGCGGGTCGACGAGCCGGTTGAGCACCTCGGGCAGGCCGGTCGCGACCGTGGCCAGCACCTGCACGAGGTCGACGGTGTTGTGCGGCCGGGAGGTGTGCCCGCCGGGTCCGGTCAGCACGACCTCGAGCGAGTCGGCGGCGGCGGTGATCGCGCCGGACTTCAGCCCGACCCGACCGACCTCGAGCGCCGGGTCGCAGTGCAGCCCGAAGGCAACGGACACGCCCTCCAGCCAGCCCTCGGCGATGACGTCGAGCGCCCCGCCCGGCATCTGCTCCTCGGCCGGCTGGAAGACCAGCCGCACCGTCCCCTCGAGCTGCTCGGCGACCTCGGCCAGCGCCAGCCCGGCGCCGAGCACGGCGCTGGTGTGCACGTCGTGGCCGCAGGCGTGGCAGACGCCGGCGACGGTGGAGCGGTACGGCACGAGCTTCTCGTCCTGGAGCGGCAGCGCGTCGATGTCGGCGCGCAGCACGACGACCGGACCGCTCCCGGTGCCCACGTCGCAGACGACCCCGGTGCCGCGCGTGAGCACCTTGGGCGACAGCCCGGCGGCGCTGAGCCGCTCGGCGAGCAACGCGGTGGTGCGGTGCTCCTCGTGACCGAGCTCGGGGTGGGCGTGCAGGTCGCGGCGGACGTCGACCAGCTCGCGGGCGTGCCGCTCCAGCCAGTCCTCGGCGACGGTGTGCGACGGGCTCATACGACCGCCCCGGCGGCGCCCGGCTCGCCCGGGACGGCGGAGGTGGGACGCGCCTCGAGCACGCTCGGTCGCCCGGTCGTGAACTCCGCCAGCAGGCTGTCGACCACCGCGCTCAGGTCACCTCCGCTGGCCGCCGCCACGGCGCGCTGCCGCTGGTAGGACGCGCCGCCGTCGAGCACCGACTGCACCATCGCCAGCTCGCCATCGCAGCCGAGCCGCTCGGCGGTCGGCCGCAGGTCCTGCACCAGCTCGGCCAGCGCCTCGCGCACCGGCTGCGTGCTGTCCTCACCGGTGATGATGCTGGCGTCCAGCCCGTAGCGGGCGGCCCGCCACTTGTTCTCCTGCACCACCCAGCGACGCGGGGTCGGCAGCGTGTAGCCCTTGTCGATCTCGCGGTCCATCATCTCGACCAGGCACTGCGACAGCGCCGCGACCATGCCGACCTCGGCGATCGTGGGCAGCCCGTCGCAGATGCGCAGCTCGACGGTGCCGTAGGTCGGGTGCGGCCGGACGT
The DNA here is from genome assembly GCA_026786045.1 of Frankiaceae bacterium. Classification (GTDB taxonomy): domain Bacteria; phylum Actinomycetota; class Actinomycetes; order Mycobacteriales; family SCTD01; genus SCTD01. The sequence goes on from JAJAYV010000055.1 coordinate 4,848, forward strand.
CCCACCAGACCTCCTTGATGGAGGCGATCGTGTCGGTCTTGATGAGGGTCTCCATGTAGCGCTCGAAGCCGGCCCAGCCCTCGACCTGCTGCGGCAGGCCGGCCGTCGGCAGCCCCTCGAAGACCTTCGAGCGGGCCGACGCCAGACCGGTCTCGGTCCCGGCCCAGTACGGCGAGGACGCCGACAGCGCGAGGAAGTGCGGGATGTAGGCCTGCAGCGCGTTGACCATCGCGATGACCTTGTCCGGCGAGCGCACCCCGACGTGGACGTGCACGCCGAAGATCTGCATGCGCCGGGCCAGCCACTGCATGTCCTCGATCAGCTTGGTGTAGCGCGGGTCGTCGCTGACCTGCTGCGTGCGCCAGTTCGTGATCGGATGCGTGCCTGCGCACATCAGGCCGAGCCCGCGCTGCTCGGCGAGCGGCACGACCTGCTCGAGGGTGCGGCCGAGGTCGGCGGTCGCCTCGGCCACGGTGCCGCAGACGCCGGTGATGACCTCGATCGTCGACTGCAGCAGCTCCCGCTTCGCGGTCGGGTGCTCGCCGCCGGGGCTGAGCTCCTGCAGGATCTCGCTCGCCCCACTGGTCAGCTGGCGCGTCTCGCGGTCGACCAGCATCAGCTCCCACTCCACGCCCAGGCTGGAGCGCGGCGACGGGTTGAAGTCGATCTTCACTTAGAAGAACTCCTGCGGGGTGTAGGTGCCCCACACCTCGCGCAGCGCGCCGCACACCTCGCCGACGGTGGCCAGCTCCTTCAGCGCGGTGCGCATCGGGTGCAGGACGTTCCCGTCGCCGGCCGCGGCCTCCTTGAGCTCGGCCAGGGCCTTGTCGACCGCGCCCTGGTCGCGCTTCTCGCGCAGCACGCGCAGGCGCTCGCGCTGGTCGGCCTCGATCGACGGGTCCACGCGCAGCGGGTCGTACTTCTCCTCGCTCTCGCTGCGGTAGCGGTTCAGGCCGACGACCACGCGCTCACCGGAGTCGATGCCGAGGGCGACGTCGTAGGCGGAACGCTCGATCTCGCTCTTCTGGAAGCCCTTCTCGATGGCGGCGACCGCGCCGCCCATCTCCTCGACCCGCGCCATCAGCTCGAGCGCGCCCCTCTCCACCTCGTCGGTCATCGCCTCCATGACGTACGACCCGGCGAAGGGGTCGACCGTGGCGGTCACGTCGGTCTCGTACGCGAGGACCTGCTGGGTGCGCAGCGCGAGCGTCGCGGCCTTGACGGTCGGCAGCGCGATCGCCTCGTCGTAGGAGTTGGTGTGCAGCGACTGGGTGCCACCGAGCACGGCGGCCAGGCCCTGGACGGCCACGCGCACGAGGTTCACCTCGGGCTGCTGGGCGGTGAGCTGCACGCCGGCGGTCTGGGTGTGGAAGCGCAGCATCAGGGACTTCGGGTCCTTCGCGCCGAACTCCTCCTTCATGACCTTGGCCCAGATGCGCCGCGCCGCACGGAACTTCGCGACCTCCTCCAGCAGCGTGGTGCGGGACACGAAGAAGAAGGCCAGCCGGGGGGCGAATTCGTCGACGGCCAGGCCCGCCTCGACGGCGGCCCGGACGTACTCGATGCCGTCGGCGAGCGTGAAGGCGATCTCCTGCACGGGCGTCGCCCCGGCCTCGGCCATGTGGTAGCCGGAGATCGAGATGGTGTTCCAGCGCGGCAGCTCGGTCTTGCAGTACTCGAAGATGTTGGTGATGAGCCGCAGCGAGTGGCCGGGCGGATAGATGTAGGTGCCGCGCGCGATGTACTCCTTGAGCACGTCGTTCTGGATCGTGCCGGTGAGCTGGTCGCCGGAGATGCCGTTCTCCTCCGCGACGAGCGCGTAGAGCAGCAGCAGCACCGACGCGGGGGCGTTGATGGTCATCGACGTCGAGACGCTGTCCAGCGGGATCTGGTCGAACAGGATCCGCATGTCCTCGAGCGAGTCGATGGCGACGCCGACCTTGCCCACCTCGCCGGACGCCACCGGGTCGTCGGAGTCATAGCCCATCTGGGTCGGCAGGTCGAAGGCGACGCTCAACCCGCCGCTGCCCTGGTCGACCAGGTGCCGGTAGCGCTCGTTGGACTCCTTGGCGGTGCCGAAGCCGGCGTACTGCCGCATGGTCCAGGGCCGGCCGGTGTACATCGAGGCATAGACGCCTCGGGTGTACGGGTACTCGCCCGGCGCGCCGAGGCGCTCGGGCAGACCGGGGGCCACGTCGTCGGGCCCGTAGAGGGGAGCGATCGGGAACCCGGACTCGGACGCGCGCGTCATGGGGACAGCCCTTCCTGGCTGGGTGGGGTCGTGGGGGGGGGCGGGGCGCCGGGGGCCCCCCGGGGGGCCCCCCCCCCCCCCCCCCCCCCCCCCCCCCCCCCCCCCCCCCCCCCCCCCCCCCCCCCCCCGGGGCGGGGGGGGCCCCGGGGGCCCCCCCC
>JAJAYV010000056.1 GCA_026786045.1 Frankiaceae bacterium
AATATTCTTGTCTCGTGGGGTCGGATAAGTTTAAAAGAGACAGCGCCATCAACGCGAACAAGCGCCGCGATATTTCGCTTGCGTAAGGATTGCTTAAAAAGTCTCATATCGCCACCTGTCCCAAAGAAACCCATCGCGCACGGCTGCGTTACCCCAATCTCACAGGAGCGGCGACTTTCATGCATTTTACGATCAACGGCACCGCGCGAGAGGCCGAACGCGAGCAGCTGCGCACCGACCGCGACGCGCTGCACCGCAGTCTGCGGCAGACCCGCGAGGAGCTCAAAGCGCTGCCCCGCTGGGCCCGCGGGCGCCGCCGCGCTCTCACCAACACAATCACCTCCGGCGAGCGGCGGCTGCTGCAGACCGAGCCGACCCTTGCCACCCTGGACGCCGAGGTCGACCGGCTCACCCGCCAGGTCGACCACCACACCCGGCAGCGCCTGGCCAGCGACTCGGCTGCACCGCACCCTCCACGCCCGGGCAGGTGGGACCCGACGCGTCCCGGCGCACCGACCCGGCCCCGGCCGGCACCGCTGAGCGGGCAGGACCTGTCGACCCTGCTGGCCGGGCGCGAGCCCTACCGCGGACCCGAGCGGGACCTCGGCGAAGGCCTGAGCCGGTGAGCTACACGTGGGCCGTCGAGAGCCCTACGGCCTTACCGGGAAGTGACACCTTCCTCACGATTCGCGGTCGCCGTGGCGGACGGGCGCAATCGCCACGACTCCAGACGACACGCGACGGCTCTGGGCGACCCTGGACGGACCAGAACCGCTTACAGGGCAGCGGATTCGAGCATTGGACGGCCCTCGCGGGATGTGGGATCAACGGCTCACCGCGGCCACCGGCAGCACCGGCGGGCCACCCACAGAGCCTCCAGGAGACCCAATGCTGCTCACCGTCGACCAGGCCGCCGAACGCCTCGGCACCACCACCCGGTTCATCCGTCGGCTGCGCGCCGAACGGCGCATCGCCGTCATCAAGCTCGGCAAGCACATTCGCATCGACAGCAACGACCTCGACGCCTACATCACCGCCAGCCGGCAGGAACCCGACCACCGCGCGTCGTGACCGCGTGGCCGCCATCCATCACTGTCCACAGATCCCGGCGTCCCGGGACCACGGTGAGTCCGCCTGCGCCACGGTGGGTTGGACCCGATCCTCATATCTCACCGGAGACCAGCGATGACAGCTGCAGGTGTGGGCCGCCGGGGCAGCGTTCGGCAGGCCGAGAACGGCACGTGGTTCCTCATCGTGGACGTCGGCGTCGGCATCGACCGCAGGCAGACACGCCGTCGGGGGTTCGCCACGCGGAAGGCCGCCCAGGCCGAGCTGACTCGCATCCTCGGGACGCTGGAGCAGCGGACCTACGTGGTGCCGAAGCGACAATCCTTGTCAGCCTTCCTCACCGACGTGTGGCTGCCTGCCATCGAGCACACCGTCAAGCCGGGGACGTTCGAGTCCTACCGCCGCAACGTCCGCCTGCACATCGCCGGACGACCCATCGGTAGGCGACCGCTGCAGGAGGTCGATCCCACCGAGCTGAACGCGCTGTACGCCTCCCTGCTAGCCGGCGACGACGAGCACCGGGCACTGGGGCCGCGTTCAGTGGCCTACGTCGCCGCGATCCTGCACCGGGCCTTCCGCGACGCGATCCGCTGGCAGGCCGTCATCCGGAACCCGACCGACGCTGCGGACCCACCGCGACCGTCCGCTCGCAAGGAGATGCAGACCTGGTCCGGCGCGCAGGTGCGCATGTTCCTCGACTCCGTCGACAACGACCGCCTCCGGGGCTGCTGGTGGCTGCTCGCCAACACCGGCATGCGGCGGGGGGAAGTGCTCGGCCTGCGCTGGGAGGACGTGGACTTCCACGCCGGCACGCTCCGCATCGTGAGAACGCTCATCACGACCGACGTGCAGCGCAAAGGGTCACCCGGCATGGCGTGGGGGACGCCGAAGACCGCGAAGGGACGCCGGACGGTGGCTCTGGACCCGGCCACGGTCACTGCCCTGCGGGCGCACCGCACCCGCCAGCTCGAGGAGCGCCTGGCGATGGGCGGCAACTACCAGGACCAGGACCTGGTGGTCTGCCACCTCGACGGCACGCCGATCCACCCTAAGACGATCAGCTACCAGTTCGGGAAGGCCCTTCGCGCGGCGAAGCTCCCACCGATCCGTCTCCACGACCTCCGGCACACCCACGCGACGCTCGCGCTGAAGGCCGGCATCCACCCCCGGGTCGTGCAGGAGCGGCTGGGGCACGCCAACGTCTCCATCACGCTGGACACGTACTCGCACGTCGACCTCGACATGCAGGCGGCAGCCGCGCGCCGGGTGGCCGCCCTCATCACGGGTCCGCCGACTGCACCCTGAGAATCCTGTGACCACTCTGTGACCAGTGGGGCCGATCACGGCCACTGGCGACGGTCCCGCAAGCCTGTGACCTGCGGGAACGTCGTCAGCTCCTGGCGGTGGCGGTGGGATTTGAACCCACGGAGGAGTTACCCCCTCACACGCTTTCGAGGCGTGCTCCTTCGGCCGCTCGGACACGCCACCGGCACAGACTCTAGCGAAGGCCCCGGCGGCCCTCGAAGAACGCGAGCAGCACTTCGCCGCACTCCTCGGCCAGCACGCCGCGCACCACCTCCGGCCGCCAGTTGAGCCGCCGGTCGCGCAGCAGGTCGAAGACCGATCCGGCCGCGCCCGCCTTGGGGTCGTCGGCGCCGTAGACGACCCGGTCGACGCGCGAGAGCACGACCGCGCCGGCGCACATCGCGCACGGCTCGAGGGTGACGACCAGCGTGCAGCCGGTCAGCCGCCACTCCCCGACTTCGGCCGCGGCGGCGCGCAGGGCGACCACCTCGGCGTGCGCCGTCGGGTCGCCCGACCCCTCGCGGTCGTTGTGGCCGACGGCCAGCACCGCGCCGTCCGGCCCGAGCACGACGGCACCGACCGGGACGTCGCCGTGCTCGGCGGCGCGGGCCCCCTCGGCCAGCGCCCGGCGCATCGCCGGCTCGTACGTCGTCACGCCTCGCGCAGGGACTCGAGCACGTCGTCGCAGCCGGCCCGCTCGCACAGCGCGGTGAGCACGTCGGCGGGCAGCAGGCCCTCCTCCGCGCAGAGCGCGACGAGGTCGTCCGCGGGGGTGCCGAGGTCGGTGAGCAGGCCGGTGTCCCCGACGGGCTCGGCGATCGGGCGGGTGCCCTCGTCCTCGTCGGCGTCCTCGTCGGCCGGCCCGTCAGCGTCCTCCCACAGCATCGCGGCGACCTCGCTGGCGAGCACCGCCCGGCGGTCGGAGAGAAAGACCCGCGGCTCGCCCAGCCCGTCGACGCGGACGACGGCGAGGTGCTCGTCATCCTCGTCGAGCAGCATCAGGGCCGGGCCCGGACCGTCGCCGGTGAGGTCGCGCAGCAGGTCGGCGAGCTGCTCGAGGTCCTCGACCTCGGACAGGTCGAGCTCCTCACCGGTCCAGCCCCCTGCGGTGCGGGCGAGCGCGGCGGCGAAGTAGGGCACGAGGTGAGCTCCAGACCTGGGGAGGGAAGACGGGCGTCAGCCCACGAGCGCGTCGACTACCCGCTCGAACGGCTCGGAGAACCCCAGACGGCGGGCGAGCGCCGACAGCATCTCGTCGGCGTAGGCGTCGAGGTCGGACAGCATCGCACCCATCTCCATCTCGTCGAGGCCCAGGTCGTCGAAGACCCCGAGGTCGCCGACCGGCCAGACGTCGTCGAGGTCGCCTTCGCCGGGCAGGTCGATGTCGAGGTGCTCGAGCACCTGCGCCGCGAGCTCCCACGACACGGCGGCGGTGACGTCGGACAGCAGCAAGCGCACCCGGCCCATCTGCACCCGCACCACGACGAAGAACTCGTCGGCGACGTCGACCAGCGCGAAGGCGCCGTTCTCCCCGGGCTGCTGCAAGACCGCCGCGATGATCGCGTCGAGGTCGTCGGTGACCGACTCGGGGAGCACCCCGAACTGCCACTCGCCGTCCTGCCGGAACACGAGCACGGCGTACGCGTCGGTCCCGTTGCTGTCGGTCACGCGTGGACTCTCGCAGACCAGGCTGAGGGAGTCGACGGGTTCACCTCGCCGTGGACGGGGGTAGGCGGAGGAGCAGCGTTCGACCCCCTGATCGCACTTCCTGGAGGATCCTCATGGCTCAGCGCAACACCCTCGCCCATGCGATGCACGACATCGGCCTGGCCGCCTGGTTCGGCGGCTCCCTGATGGGCGCCATCGGGGTCAACGGCGCTGCCGCCGACGTCGACGACCCGCGCCAGCGCGCCCGCGTCGCCAACGCCGGCTGGAACCGCTGGACCCCCTTCAACGCCGTCGCCATCGGCGCCCACCTGCTCGGTGGCGCCCAGCTGCTCAAGGCGAACAAGGGCCGCGTCGCGACCCAGAAGGGCGTGCTCGCCAACACCAACGTCAAGCTCGCCCTGACGGCCGGCGCGCTCGGCGCAACCGGCTACGCCCGCATCCTCGGCAAGAAGATGCTCGCCGCCGGTGACGTCCCGGTCGCGGGTGGCACCGACTCCCTGGCCACCACCCCGCCCGAGGTCGCCAAGGCGCAGAAGCAGCTCTCCGCGCTGCAGTGGGCGATCCCCGGCCTGACCGGCGCGATGCTCGCGAGCAGCTCGCTGCACGAGGAGCAGCAGCGCCCGAGCCAGGTCGTCGGCGGCGTCCTCAAGAGCCTGCCGTCCACCGTCGGGACCGCCGCCGCCGGGCTCGGCACCGCCGCCACCGGTGCGGCTGTCGCCGCCAAGCACAAGGTGCAGGACGCGCTGTAGCCCCACCCCGTACGTCGAAGGCCCCCGTTCTCCGGAGCGGGGGCCTTCGTGACGGACGGGACTAGTGCTGGCCGGTCGCCGGCGCCGGCTCGGGCGAGGTGGGCGCGCCCTGCGTGCCGAAGAACGAGTGCGCGCAGGCCACTCCGGCCACGACCCCGGAGGCGGCCGCGACCGAGACCAGCTGCAGCCCGGGCGTGAGGTCACCGGCGGCGTAGACGCCAGGCACCGAGGTCAGCCCCTTGCTGTTGACCGCGACGTGGCCGTCCTCGTCGATCTCGCAGCCGAGCGCCTCGGCGAGCTCGGTGCGCGGCCGGTGCGCGACGGAGAACAGCACCATCGACGCCTCGAGCACCTCGCCCCCGTCGAGCTCCACGCCGGTGAGGTCGCCGCGGCTGCCGAGGAAGCGCACGACGTCGCGCTCGAGCAGGTCGATGTCGTGCTCGGCCAGCTCGGCCCGGCAGCTCTCATCGCCCTGGAAGCGCACGCCGTTGGTCACGACCGTGACCGACGCCGCCCAGTTCTTCAGCGTCTCGGCGAAGCCGACCAGGTGCGGGTCCCAGCCGAGCGCGATGAGGTGCCGGTCGCGCGCCTCGTACCCGTCGCAGGACGGGCAGTGGAAGACCGAGGCACCGTAGTGCTCGTCGAAGCCCGCGACCGCGGGGAAGGCGTCCTTCACCCCGCAGGCCAGCACCAGCCGGTACGCGATCAGGTCGTCGTCGACGTCGAAGCGCCCGTCGTCGCGACGCACGACCGTCGACGCCGGGCGCTGCCGCATCTCGACGGTCGGGTAGGCGAGCACCTCCTCGCGGCCCGTGGCGAGCAGGTCGAGCGGCACCTGCGGGTCGCGCCCGAGGTAGCCGTGCGAGCGCTCGACCTTCGCCGCGCGGTACTCCTGCGAGTCGAGCACCACGACCGAGCGCCGGTAGCGGCCGAGCCAGGACGCCGCGGCCAGGCCGGACGGACCGCCGCCGACGACGACGACGTCGACCTCGAGCCGCGTCACGCGCGCTCGAGCAGACCGCGGGCGGCGACCGCCTCCAGCGACAGCGTGCGGTAGCCCACGTCCTTGAACAGCACGACGATCCGGTCCCCTTCGTAGCGCATCACGACGCCGCTACCCCACTGCGCGTGCGCCACCTTGGACTGGAGGGCGTACGGGCTGTCGGCAACGTCGGCCTGCTCCTCGGCTGTGCCGGCGGCGCAGGTGTCGCAGTTGCCGCACGGCTCCTCGAGGGTCTCCCCGAAGTAGGCCAGCAGGAGCTGCCGACGGCAACCCGAGGTCTCGGCGTAGGCGCGCATCATCTCCACGCGGGACTGATCGACCTTGCGGTGCCCCTCGGCCACCTCGGCCGCGATCACCGCCGCCTGCTTCGGCGACGGCGCCTCCGGTGCGAGGGCGATGGCGCCGTCGGCGTGCACCTCCAGCGCACCGGCCTGCTCGAGCAGGTTCACCAGCCCGGCCAGTCGGGTCGGCGCCAGGTCGGCCTCGGCGGCGAGCTCGGTCGGCTGCACCGGGCCGCCGGCGTGCTGCACGAGCGTGGCGACCTTGCGCAGCCCCTGGGTGTCGGCACTGCCGGAGGCGAAGAAGGTGCGCAGCCCCAGGTCCTCCTGCCGGTAGTAGAGAGCGGCGACGGCCGGGTCGCCGTCGCGCCCGGCGCGGCCGACCTCCTGGTAGTAGCTGTCGAGGGAGTCGGCGACCTCGGCGTGCAGCACGAAGCGGACGTCGGACTTGTCGATCCCCATGCCGAACGCCGTCGTGGCGACGACGACGTCGAGCCGTCCGGCGGTGAAGCGCTCGTGCACGTCCTCGCGGTCCGCGGCGCGCATCCCCGCGTGGTAGGCGGCCGCGTCGATGCCGAGGTCGGCGAGCGCCTCGGCGTACTGCTCGGCGCTCTTGCGGGTGGCGGTGTAGACCAGCCCGGGCTTGGCCTCGCCCATCGCCCGCATGACGACCGCCTCGCGGCGCTGCTCGTCGTCGCGGAAGGCCTGCACCTCAAGTGAGAGGTTGGGCCGGTCGAAGCCGCTGACGACCTGCTGTGGGTCCTCGAGCCGCAGCCGGCTGATGATCTCGTCGCGCACCGGCGGCGACGCCGTCGCGGTCAGCGCCAGCACGCGCGGCCGGCCGACCCGCTCGATCGCGGTGTGCAGCCGCAGGTAGTCGGGTCGGAAGTCGTGGCCCCACGAGGAGATGCAGTGGGCCTCGTCGACGACGAACAGCGACGGCTTCGCGGCGGCCACCGCGTCGAGCACCTCGGGCTTGGCGAGCTGTTCAGGGGCGAGGAACAAGAACTCCACCTCCCCGGCGCGCAGCGCGTCGAAGGCCGCCGCGCGGTCCTTGTCGGACAGGCTGCTGTTGGCCCGCACGGCGGTGACGTCGCCGCCCCGGCCGAGCAGACCGGCGACCTGGTCGCGCTGCAGCGAGATGAGCGGGCTGACCACGACGGTCGGGCCGTCGAGCAGCATCGACGGCACCTGGTAGACGGCGCTCTTGCCGGAGCCGGTCGGCATGACGGCGAGGGTGTCGTGGCCGGCCATGACCGACTGCATGGCCTCGAGCTGGCCGGGCCGCAGCCGCTCCCAGCCGAAGGCGTCGCGGGCCGTGCGCTTCAGGTCGCGGGCCACCGTGGCGGCCGCGGACGGGGTGGGGGACAGCGGGAGCTCCAGGCGTGCGAGGGGGGCGCTGCTCCGGGTCCGGGGAGCGCGTGCGGCTCCCCTACCCCGGCCGGGTCCGCCTAGCCCCGCGTCGTGCGGGCGTGCACGAGAGCGCGGGCGCGGGCCGCGCCGTCACCGACTTGTCACCTCTACGCTGCACCCATGACCGAGCTCGACACCCGCCCCGTCGGCGACCCCCAGCTCGACGACGGCGACGACAACCGGTACAGCCACTACGTCCGCAAGGAGGACATCCTCCGCAGCGCCGTCGACGGGGTCCCCGTCACCGCGCTGTGCGGCAAGAAGTGGCTGCCCGGCCGCGACCCGGAGAAGTACCCGGTGTGCCCGCAGTGCAAGGAGATGCTCGGCATGCTCCAGGCCATGGAGTAGACGTCGGCACCGTACTGGCCGTCGACGTCGGCGGCACGAAGATCGCTGCCGGCGTCGTGGACGAGAGCGGCACGCTGCTGCGCTCGGCCCACTGCTCGACGCCCCGCGAGCCCGATCCCGAGGCCGTCTACGCGGCGCTGACCAAGGCGGTGGCGCAGGTCGCGCCCGACGACGCGCAGGCACTCGGCGTCGGCTCGGCCGGTCCGATGACCGTCGGCGGCGAGACGGTGTCACCGCTCAACATCCCTGGCTGGCGCGGCTTCGCGCTGCTCGCCCGGCTCCAGGAGGACTACGCCCTGCCGACCGTCGTCGACGGCGACGCAAAGGCGCTGGCCGTCGGGGAGGGCTGGAAGGGCGCTGGCGCGGGCGTCGGCAGCTTCCTCGCGATGGTCGTCTCCACCGGCGTCGGCGGTGGACTGGTCGTCGACGGCCGGCTGCTCGACGGCGCCTCCGGCAACGCCGGCCACGTCGGCCACGTCGTCGTGGTGCCCGGCGGGGCGCTGTGCGGCTGCGGGTCGCACGGCTGCCTCGAGGCCGAGATCAGCGGCACGGCGATCGGCCGCCGGATCGGCGGTCCCGCGTCCGGGGCCGGTCCCGACGAGGTCGAGCGGGCCGGGCGGCTGCTCGGCGAGGGCCTGGCGTCGGTCGCCAACCTGCTCGACCTGTCGCGCGTGCTCGTCGGCGGCTCGGTGGCGCTCGGCTTCGGCGCGCCGTTCTTCGCCGCCGCCAACGCCGCGCTGCACGACCTGTCCCGGCTCGACTTCACCGGCGGCTGCGAGGTGCGTCCCGTCGGGCTCGGCCCGGAGGGCCCGCTCGTCGGCGCCGGGGGCCTGGCCTGGCGCCTGCTCGGCCACGACGTCGGCGTGCACTGACCGACCCGCTGCCGCGGTCTACAGCGGGTCGCCGACCCAGACGGGCTCGGGCACCAGCTCGACGCCGAAGCGCTCGCGCACCCCGTCGCGCACCGCGCCCGCCACCCGACGCAGGTCGGCGGTGGTCGCGCCGCCGCGGTTGACCAGCGCGAGGGTGTGCTTGCTCGAGATACCGGCCGGGCCGTCGAAGTGCCCCTTGCCGAAGCCGGACCGCTCGATGAGCCAGGCCGCCGACACCTTGGTGCGGCCGTCCGGCTCGGGCCAGGTCGGCACCTCGGGCGCGCGCTCGCGCAGCGCCGCCAGCTGCGCCGCCGGCAGCAGCGGGTTGGTGAAGAACGAGCCGACGCTGCGGGTGTCGGCGTCGGCGGCGTCGAGCACCATGCCCTTGCCGCGACGCAGCGCGAGCACCGCTGCACGCACCTCGCCGATCGGCGCGCGCTCCCCCACCTCGACGCCGAGCACGCGGGCCAGCTCGGCGTAGGCCACCGGCATCGACAGCTCCGACGACGTCAGCGCGAAGGTCACCGCGAGCACCACCCACCGCCCGGGCGCGCCCTTCAAGGCGCTGTGCCGGTAGGAGAACGCGCACTGCTCGGCCGTCAGCTCGACGACCTCGCGCGCCGGCCGGTCGTACGCCCGCACGGTCGTGACGGTCTGCGCGACGTCCTGGCCGTACGCCCCGATGTTCTGCACCGGGCTGGCCCCGATCAGGCCGGGGATGCCGGACAGCGCCTCGACGCCGGCCAACCGGTCGGCGACGCAGAGCCCGACGAAGGACTCCCACTCCTCGCCGGCCGCCGCGGTCAGCGCCACCGCATCGCCGTCTTGCGCGACGGACAGGCCGTGCACGGCGACGCGCACGACGGTCCCGGCGAAGCCCTCGTCGGACAGGACGACGTTGCTGCCGCCGCCCAGGACGAGCACCGGCTCCCCCGCGTCGTCGCACGCCCGCACGACCTCGACCACCGACGCCTCGTCGTACGCCGTCACCAGGCGACGGGCGGGCCCGCCCAGGCGCAGGGTCGTCAGCGGGGCGAGCGGGACGTTCGCGCGGTCGAGCACCGGGTCGAGTCTAGGCAGTCGCGGTGACCGCGAGCCGCAGCTGGCGGCGGTGCTGCCGGACGAGGTCGACGGTGAACATCGCCAGGCCGGTCCACACCAGCAGGAAGCCGAGCAGGCGCACCGGAGGCAGCGGCTCGTCGAACAGCGTGACGCCGAGCACGAACTGGATCGTCGGCGCGAGGTACTGCAGCACGCCGAGGGTCGACAGCGGGATCCGCGACGCCGCCGCGCCGAACATCAGCAGCGGCACCGCGGTGACCACCCCGGACAGCGCAAGCAGGCCGGCGTGGGCCGGCCCCTCGCTGCCGAAGGTGCCGACCCCGCTGATGCCGAGGTAGGTCACGAACAGTGCGGCGACGGGGAAGAGCACCGCGGTCTCGATGGCCAAGCCCTCGACGGCGCCGACGCCGGCCGTCTTCTTCAGCAGGCCGTAGGTGCCGAAAGAGAACGCCAGCACCAGCGCGATCCACGGCGGCCGGCCGTTCTCGACGGTCAGCACGACGACCGCGACGAAGGCCATCGACATCGCCGCCCACTGAGCAGGTCTCAGCCGCTCCCCCAGCACCAGCACACCAAGCAGCACCGTGACGATCGGGTTGACGAAGTAGCCAAGTGAGGTCTCCACCACCTGGCCGCTGGAGACGCCGTAGATGTAGGTGCCCCAGTTGACCGCCACCACGACCGCCGCCACCGACAGCTGGAGCAGGCGCCGCCGGGCCGCGACCGCGGCCCGGACCTGGGCTGTGC
>JAJAYV010000057.1 GCA_026786045.1 Frankiaceae bacterium
GGCCGGCACCGTCGTGCTGGAGCCGTGATCCGAGGTCGAGGTGGTCGTGCCCGCGGCGTTCGTCGGCAGCGTCATGAGCGACCAGTCCGGCCGGCGCGCGCGTGTCACCGGCAGCGAGCCCGACCCCGAGGACGACGAGCGGGCCGTGGTCCGCGCGCAGCTGCCCGACGCCGAGCTGCTCGGCTACGCCGCCGCGCTGCGCGGCGTCTCGCACGGCACCGGGTCCTTCGTCCGCCGGCCCACGGCCTTCGAGCCGGTCACGTCCTGAGCGGGTCGGTCAGACCTCGTCCCAGGCGCGGGCAAGCAGGTCGCGGGTGTCGGGCAGGAGCTGCGGCAGCACCCGGGTGTGGCCGATCACGGGCATGAAGTTGGTGTCGCCACCCCACCGCGGCACGACGTGCTGGTGCAGGTGGGCGGCGATGCCCGCTCCCCCGACGACGCCGAGGTTCATGCCGACGTTGAAGCCCTGTGCTCCCGTGGCGAGCTTGAGCGCGCGCAGCGCGTGCTGCGTCATCGACGCCACCTCCGCGGCCTCGGCCGAGGTGAGCTCGTCGTAGCCGGCGACGTGCCGGTACGGCACGAGCATCAGGTGCCCGGAGTTGTACGGGTACAGGTTGAGCACGGCGAAGGCGCTCTCGCCGCGGGCGACGACCAGGCCGTCGCGGTCATCCATCGCGGGGATGACGCAGAACGGGCAGTCGCCGTCCTTGCCCTCGCCCTTGATGTACGCCATCCGGTGCGGCGTGTAGAGCCGCGCGAAGGCGTCGGCGATCCCGACACCCTGCTGCTCCTCGTGGTCGGTCATGAGTGGTCGGCCATGTCAGGTGCGGTCCTCGGCCGCCTGCACGACCTTGGCCACGGCCTCGTCGACGGGCACGCCGTTCTCCTGCGTGCCGTCGCGGTAGCGGAAGGACACCGCACCCTTGCTGATGTCCTCCTCGCCCGCGATGAGCATAAAGGGCACCTTCGCCTTCTGTGCCGTCCGGATCTTCTTCTGCATCCGATCGTCCGAGGTGTCGACCTCGACCCGGATCCCCTGCGCCTTCAGCTTCTTCGCGATGTCGAGCAGGTAGCCGTCGTAGTCGCTGTGCACCGGGATGCCGACGACCTGGACCGGCGCGAGCCAGGCCGGGAAAGCGCCGGCGTAGTGCTCGAGCAGCACCGCGAAGAACCGCTCGATCGAGCCGAACAGCGCACGGTGGATCATCACGGGCCGCTGGCGCGAGCCGTCCGCCGCCTGGTACTCCAGCTCGAAGCGCTCGGGCAGGTTGAAGTCGAGCTGGATCGTCGACATCTGCCAGGTGCGACCGATCGCGTCGCGCGCCTGCACGCTGATCTTCGGGCCGTAGAAGGCGGCGCCGCCCGGGTCGGGCACGAGCTCGAGCCCGCTCTCCTGCGCGACCTCCTCGAGCGTCCTGGTCGCCTCGTCCCAGGTCGCGTCGGCACCGACGTACTTGACCGGGTCCTTGGTCGACAGCTCGAGGTAGAAGTCCTCGAGCCCGTAGTCGCGCAGCAGGCCCAGCACGAAGGTGAGCAGCGAGGACAGCTCGTCCTTCAACTGCTCGCGGGTGCAGTAGATGTGCGCGTCGTCCTGGGTGAAGCCGCGCGCGCGGGTGAGACCATGCACCACGCCGGACTTCTCGTAGCGGTAGACGGTCCCGAACTCGAACAGCCGCAGCGGCAGCTCGCGGTAGGAGCGCCCGCGCGAGCGGAAGACCAGGTTGTGCATCGGGCAGTTCATCGGCTTGAGGTAGTAGTCCTGGCCCGGCTTGCGGACCTCGCCGTCCGGCCCCAGCTCGGCGTCGAGCTGCATGGGCGGGTACATGCCCTCGGCGTACCACTCGAGGTGGCCGCTGGTCTCGAACAGCTGGCCCTTGGTGATGTGCGGGGTGGAGATGAAGTCGTAGCCCTCCTCGACGTGACGCCGTCGGGAGTACTCCTCCATCGCCATGCGCACCACCCCGCCCTTGGGGTGGAACACCGCGAGCCCGGAGCCGATCTCGTCCGGGAAGCTGAAGAGGTCGAGCTCGGCACCCAGGCGCCGGTGGTCGCGCTTCTCGGCCTCCTCGAGCATCGTGAGGTGGGCCTTGAGCGCGTCCCTGCTCTCCCACGCGGTGCCGTAGACGCGCTGCAGCATCGGGTTGGCCTGGTCGCCGCGCCAGTACGCCGCCGCGGTGCGCATGAGCCTGAACGCCGGGATGTCGCGGGTGGTCGGCAGGTGCGGGCCGCGGCACAGGTCCTTCCAGACCAGCTCCTCGCCGACGAGGTTGTCGTAGACGGTGAGCTCACCGCCGCCGACCTCCACGCTGCTGCCGTCGTCCTCGCTCGAGTTGGCTTTGAGCCCGATCAGCTCGAGCTTGAAGGGCTCGTCGGCGAGCTCCTCGCGGGCGTCCTGCTCGGTGACGACCCGGCGCGCGAAGCGCTGCCGCTGCCGGACGATGTCGCTCATCCGCTTCTCGATCGCCGCGACGTCCTCGGGGGTGAACGGCCGCTCGGGCAGGAAGTCGTAGTAGAAGCCGTCCTTGACCGGCGGCCCGATCCCCAGCCGGGTGCCCGGGAACAGGTCCTGCACGGCCTGCGCCAGCACGTGCGCTGCGCTGTGCCGGAGCACCGCCCGGCCGTCCTCGCTGCCGTACGGCACCGCCTCGACGACGTCGCCCTCGGCCACGACGTGGGCCAGGTCGCGCAGCTCGCCCCCGACGCGGGCGACCGCGCTGTCCTTGACGCCCGCGGCCTTGAGCAGCTCGCCGGCCGTGCCGCCCGCCTGCTCCGCGGTCACGGTGAGGACGGCGGGCGCGGTATCGGTCGACAAGAGTGCTCCAGGGGCGAAGGACGACGGGCCCGCCGAGCCTAGTGCGGCGTGGCGGGCCCGTCGGGGGGCAGTGACGGCTAGCCGAGCGAGGCGTCCAGCGTGATCGTCACGCCGGTGAGGGCCTTGCTGACCGGGCAGGTCTGCTTGGCGGCCTCGGCCGCCTTCTCGAAACCAGCTGCGTCGAGGCCGTCGACCTCGCCGACGACCTTGAGCGCGATGCCGGTGAGGCGGAAGCCGCCGCTGGGGTCGGGGCCGAGTGAGACGTCGGCGGTGACCTCGAGGCTCTGCGGGGTGCCGCCGGCCTCGGCGATGACCGCGGAGAGCTGCATGGCGAAGCAGGACGAGTGGGCCGCCGCGATGAGCTCCTCCGGGCTGGTGGTGCCACCGGCCTCATCAGCCGCGCGCTTGGGAAAGGACACGTCGTAGGTGCCGACCTTGGAGCTCGACAGCTCGACCTGGCCGGAGCCGTCCTCGAGGCCGCCGTTCCAGGCGGTGCGGGCAGTGCGGGTGGGCATGGGTCTCCTTCAGGTCAGGGACGGGGCACGGGTTGCAAGCACCATCCGGCCCGGGCGATTCCCTACCCGTGCTCGACGTCGACGACGATGCGGGCCGGGTCGGCCAGCCGGGTCACGCGGAAGGGCCGCTCCGCCGACAGTCCGACGAACGCCTCGTAGGTCCCCTCGAAGACGGCCCCGAGCTCGACGTCGGTCACCACCTCGGTGTCGCCGGGGACGGTCGCCGAGGTAGCCTCCCCGCGGCCGGTGTCGAACGGGTAGCCGGTGCCGCTGATGAGCACGACGAGAACGGCCTCGCCGTCGACGTCGACCGGCTCGCCCGAGCCGTCGCGCCGCGGGTCGTCGACGTACTCCACCCGCCACCCGGGCGCACCGCCCGCGTCGCCGTCCAGCTCGAAGACGACCCGGTCGTAGCCGTCCTGCCGCGCCACCCGCACCTCGGTGACGGTGAGCGGGTCGCCCTCGGGCTCGCCCGTGCTCAGCCCGGTGCTGCCGGGCTGGGCCGGCGGCGACGTCGGCTCGGCGACCGGCGGCTGCTCCGTCGGCCTGGCCGAGGGCACC
>JAJAYV010000058.1 GCA_026786045.1 Frankiaceae bacterium
GCCTGGCCGCGACGACCAGCCGCCAGGTCACCGTCGCGTCGGCCACCGTCGACGAGGACGGCGCCCGCACGGCGGCGGCGGTGGCCGAGCTGCGCACGGCGATCAGCGGCGGGCAGCTGAGGCTGCACTTCCAGCCGCTGCTCGGGCTGCGCGACGGCGAGATGGTCGGCGCCGAGGGGCTGGTCCGGTGGGAGCACCCGGTGCGTGGGCTGCTCCTGCCGGGGGAGTTCATCCCGCTGGCCGAGACCTCGGGGCTGATCGTGCCGCTGGGCGCGTGGGTGCTGCGCGCCGCTTGCGCCCAGGCGTCGGCCTGGCACGCGCAGGGCCTGCCGTACGCCGTCGGGGCCAACCTCTCGCCGCGGCAGCTGGTGGGCGGCGACGTCGTCGCGCTGGTGCGCGACCTGCTCAGGGAGTTCGCGCTGCCGCCCGACCGGCTGGTCCTGGAGGTCACCGAGAGCACGGTCATGGACGACCCTCGGTCGCCACAGGTCCTGGCCGCGCTCAGCGCGCTCGGCGTCCACCTGGCGCTGGACGACTTCGGGACCGGCTACTCCTCGCTGACCTACCTCAAGCGCTTCCCGGTCGACGCCATCAAGATCGACCGGTCGTTCGTCTCGGGCCTGGGTCGCGACGCCGACGACGAGGCGATCGTGGCCTCCGTCGTCAGCCTGGCGCGCGCCATCGGCAAAACCGTGGTTGCGGAGGGCGTCGAGACCCAGGGGCAGTGCGCTGCGCTGCGGGCGCTGGGCGTCTACCAGGCCCAGGGCTTCTTCTGGTCGGCGGGGTTGCCCGCCTACGAGCTGGCGGCCTGGCTGGCGGCCCGGCCCGCGACGGCGGAACGACCACGACCCCAGCCGGGCCCCGCGCCGGCCCCGACTTGCAGCCGGGGCCCGGAGGCGGAGTCCGCCGACGACCGGCGGATCCTGGCGCTGCACAGCGAGGGCGCGTCGCTGCACACGATCGCCGCAGCCCTCAACGCCGCCGGTCGACGCACCCCGAACGGACCCCGCTGGACCACGCGGACGGTGGCCCGGGTGGTGGCGGCGAGGGCCGCACCGGCTAGGAGCGCGAGCGAGGGGGTAGGGCCAGCAGCAGCCGCGACGAGGAGGACACCGGTGGACCTGGACAGCGCGCTCGGCGGCGACCTGCGGGCGGTCGTCGAGCTGGCCTCCCTGGCACCGTCGGTGCACAACACCCAGCCGTGGCGCTTCACCTGGGACGGCCGCTCCCTGTCGCTGTACGACGACGCCGCGCGGGCGCTGCCCGTCCTCGACCCGACCGGCCGCGAGCGGCTGCTGAGCTGCGGGTGCGCGCTCCAACACGCCCGGCTGGCGCTGACAGAGCTCGGGCACGAGGCCCGCGTCGACCTGCTGCCCGACCCGGCCGACGAGCACCTGCTGGCCCGGCTCACCGTCGGGGGCGAGGTCGTGCCGGGCGAGCTCGACCGACGCCTGGCCGCGGCCGTCCCGCGGCGCGTCACCGCCCGCGCCCCGTTCGACGAGCGCCCGGTGCCCGCCGCGGCGCGTGAGGCGATGCGCGCCGCGGCCGAGGCCGAGGGGGCGTGGCTGCGCTTCGTCGGCGAAGACGGCCAGGACGACGCCGTCGAGCTGCAGGTGCTGCTGTCGCACGCCGACGACAGCCAGCGCCGCGACGTGGCGTATCTCGAGGAGCTGGCCGCCTGGCGGCGGGAGCAGGAGGCGGAGGGCATCCCCAGCCGGGCGCTGCCGACGGTACCGGCGGAGCGGCGCGGCTCGTCGTGGGTGCCGCGCGACTTCGACGCCCGGTCGCGCCCGGCGTCCGAGGGCGGGGGCGGCGAGCCGCCGGTGCCGGAGCACCCGTCGGTCTTCGTTCTCGGTACCCGCGGTGACGACCGCCAGGACTGGCTGGTTGCCGGGCAGGCCCTGGCCCGGGTTCTGCTCCAGGCCACCGCCGACGGGCTGGCCGCCCAGCCGCTGACCCAGGTGCTCGAGGTCCCGGTGCTGCGCGGCCGGATGCGGCACGCGCTCGGCGTGATCGGCCACCCGCAGATGCTGCTGCGCGTCGGCTACGGCTCAGCGGCTCCGACGAGCAGCCGGCGCCCGGCCGAGCAGATCCTCACCCTGGTCGACCCCGCCTAGCGGGCGGGACCGTCCAGCTCGGCGGTCTCCCGGCGGGTGGCGGCGCGGACCGCCCGGGCGAGCGCGGCGGCCAGGCCGTACTGCAGGAGCGCGACGCCCAGCAGCTCGGTGACGCGGACGCGGGAGTCGTGGCGCTCGAGGACGGTGGTGGTCATGACCTGCTCCAGGTGCCCTGCGCGGCCGGTCCGCGCTCTGCGACCAGCCTCCGGGAGCCGACGTCCCGTCGACAGGGGCGCACGTCCCGGCTGCGGCCGCCGAACGTCCCGGCCCGCTGAGCAGGGGCGACGGGCCGAGCAAGCCGTCCGCGCCGCAGCACACCCCCGGAGAGCACGGGGCTCAGCGCCGAGCGAAGGCAACCCGTTGACCGTCGCTGATGTGGCCGCGACGACCTGCTCGACTGCCTGGGCATGCTCGACGTCACCAAGCCCGACGGGCTGACCACGGTTCCCCCGCGCGCCGGCGGGCACGGGCAGCAGGATCCCTTTCCCCTGCCCCTGGAGCGACCGCATGAGCAACGTTCTGTTCGTCGTCACCGGCGCGCGTCACTGGACTCTGTCCGACGGCACCGAGCACCCCACCGGCTACTGGGCCGAGGAGCTGGTTGCGCCCTACCGCGTGTTCACCGGCGCCGGGCACGAGGTTGTGCTGGCCACCCCCGGCGGGGTTCAGCCCGTGGTCGACGAGGCCAGCCTTGCCCCGGACGTCAACGGCGGGCAGGACGGCGCCGACGAGATGCGCGCCGCGTTGAAGGGCATCAGCCAGCTCGAGAGCCCGCTCTCGCTCGAGGACGTCGACGTCTCCAGTTACGACGCGGTGTTCTACCCGGGCGGCCATGGCCCGATGGAGGACCTGGCTGTCGACGCGAGCTCCGCCGCGGTGCTCACCACCACGCTCGCCGCAGGCAAGCCGCTGGGCATCGTCTGCCACGCCCCGGCCGCCCTGCTGGCGACCGAGTCCACCGGCACCACCTCGCCGTTCTCGGGCTTCCGCCTGACCGGCTTCACCAACGCCGAGGAGACGCAGTCCGGCTTGGCCGAGAAGGCTCCGTGGCTGCTGCAGGACCGGCTGGTCGCGCTCGGCGCCGAGTTCGTTGAGGGCGAGCCGTGGGCCCCGAACGTCGTGGTCGACCGCAGCCTGTACACCGGCCAGAACCCTGCCTCGTCCGGCCCCCTCGCCGAGCGCATGCTCGAGGGTCTCTCCGCCTAGTAGGGCGACTCGGTGCTCATGTGGGCGGTCCGCTCTGTAGGTCCAGTGATGAGCCCGATTGTGCGTGTGAGGCCAGCGGGCGCGCCACCTCGGCGAGCTCGAGCAAGTCGATGACGGCCACTCCGTCCACGCCTTCGACACGCCCGCCACGCCAGGGGACCCCGACGACACCACCAACCTGTTCGGCCGCGCCCGTACGAGCGGTCAGCCCGCACCTGTTCCTCATCGGTCGCCAGAACGACCCCGCGTCCGCGCCGCTGTTCCGCGCGATGGCGCTGAACTCGCTGCTCATCCCGACCGAGCTGGTCGCCCACGAGCTCGTGCAGCGGTGCGGCGAGCCGCTGGTCGCCGGCCAGCCCGAGGCCCGCTGCACGCCCGATACGACCCTGGTCGTGGACTCCGCCGCGGAGTACGTCCTCACGGCCGAGCGACGTCCGGTCGGCTGGCTCGGGCGCAGGTTCCGCCGCGCCCCGGAGGCCGACGTCCTGGTCGAGGCCGAGCAGCGCCGCTGAGGACTGCGGTGGCTGCCGTGCCGCGTCGGGCTTGACCGGCGCTGTCCGCTGTCTGCTGTCGCCCGATCAACCCGCCGTTCTGGCTACGGCGATTCGTACTTGAAGGACAGCTGGATCTTGCTCCGGTAGACGAGCTGCCCATCATCACCGACAACGATGTCCTGCTTGGTCACCTCGGCCACTCGGAGATCGCGCACCGACGCCCCCGCCGTGCTGATGGCCTCCGCCGCCGCATCCTCCCAGGAGGACGAGCTCGTACCAATCACATCAATGACCCGATACACACTCATGAGAACCCCTCGTCGCCCTGGATGAATCAAGCCCACCGACCATGTCACCCGCGAATCGACCGCCACTTTCGTGCGTCGAAGCTAGTGCTACAGCCCCTGGTCTCGCGGACCCTAGTACCACCGCGCCCTGGTCCGATAGCCACGGCCGGCACTTCCTTCCCGCTGCAGCCCAGCGTCACGGCACTGCGGGTCGGCCAGCACCGACAAGGCCTCCTCCAGCTCGGCCAGAACGTGCGGGCTGATCAGCACTGCGGCCGCCCGGCGGTCGCGCGTGGTCGTGACCCGCTCGTGCTGCTCCTCAGCCCGGTCAACCACCTGTGAAAGGTAATCACGGACGGCTCGCGAGGGCGGCGCTCATGGCCACGACGGTGGCGCTTTCGGCGCCGCCTCGTCCTGGTCGCGGTCAGCTGCTGGGCGGTGCGGCGGCCCACAGGTCGGGCCCGAAGACCTCGTAGCGGATGTGCTCGGCCGGGACCCGTCGGGCGAGCAGCGCGGTGCGCACCTGGCGCATGAACGGCAGCGGGCCGCAGGTGAACACGTGCAGCCCGGCGGGCAGTGGGATCTCGCTGAGGTCCATGAAGCCGGTCCGCGAGCGGTGGTCGTCGACATCCACCGTCTCGTACCAGGTGTAGCGGGTGAAGTCGTCCAGCTGACGACCGGCGTGCAGCACCGTCTCGCGCAGGGCGTGGTCCTTGGACGTGCGGTCGGCATGGGCGACAATCACCGGCCGCTGAGGCTGAGTACGCGCGATGTGCTCCACGATCGGCAGGACGGTCGTGATGCCCGCGCCCGCGGTGGCGAGCAGCAGCGGCGAGTCCGAGGACGGAACGACGAGGTCGCCGGCAGGGGCGCTGACGTCGACGAGGTGCCCCACCGCGACCTCGTCGTGCAGGAATGACGACACCCGACCGTCCGGAGCGCCGTGCGCGCCCCTGACCTTGCGGACCGTGACCTGGAGGCGGGTCCCGACCGCGGTGGAGGACACGGTGTACTGCCTGGGCTGCCGGTCGCCCCCGGGCAGGTCCACGAACAGCGATACGTACTGCCCGGGCTCGATGCCGGGGACAGGCGCGTCGTCGGCCGGCTCCAGCACGAGGGAGACGACGTCATCTGTCTCCTCGATGCGCCGCACGACCCGGAATGGCCGCGTCGGCGTGGCCGGGTCGACCCCGGCGCGGGCGTAGAGGCGGGCCTCCTCAGCGATCAGCTGCGTGGCGAACAGCCAGTAGACCTCGCTCCAGGCGTCCGCGACTGCCGGGGTGACCGCGTCGCCGAGGACGTCGGCGACCGCAGCGAGCAGATGCTGACCGACGATCGTGTACTGCTCAGGACGGATGCCCAACGAGACGTGCTTGTGGGCGATGCGCATCATGACGTGGGAGAAGGACGGCGCAGCCGGGTCGATCAGCTGGACGGCGTAGGCCACGACCGAGGCGGCGAGGGCACGGCTCTGCTCGCCTGTCGCTTGGTTCGCCAGGTTGAAGACGCGCAGGAGCTCCGGGCGCTCGGCGAACATGCGCGGGTAGAAGCGCGCGGTGATCTCCTCGGAGTGCTCCGCGACGACCCCGGCAGTCGCCGCGATGACGGCTGCGGAGGTGGGGGACAGCAGGCTGCCGAAGGCAGGGCGAGCGGGCAGGGTCGTGGTCATCGTCTCTTCCTCTGATGTGTGGCGACTCGGGGCGGTCGTCGGCTGGCGGTCCGACCGCACGTCGTGCCGCAGGCGCGCCTGATCGCAACGCGTCGGCGGTTTTGAGGCCGCGACAGATGCCGGGGGCTAACAGGCGCTGGCCTCGTTCGTGGACAGTTTCCTCTGCGACCGCCCGCCAGCCAAGGGACGAAGGTCCTGTCTGACCTGCCACCCCCCGCTCGACGCCCAGCAGTGATGTCGTCGCCGGCGTGGCGAGGCGGCCCGACCGGAGCGGTGCCCTCTCTGTCAGCATGGCTCGCTAAGAAGCCGCAGGCCGCCGGCGTCGAGACCACCGGTGCGTACTTCGCCGGCGCCATGCACGAGTTCTGCGGCGCCTCGGCCGTCTTCGAGCTGGCCGAGCAGGCGCAGCAGGACGCGGCCGCGCACTTCCTGAGCGACTTTGGCGAGACCGGACCGGTGGAGGCCGCGATTCGGTTCTGCTGGGTCGAGCTCGCGGCAGAACCGGACGGTGCGAGGCATGCGCACTGCTCGGGCGGCTGTCCCGGTGCCCGAAGCTCCTACGGGGCAGGGTCTTCAGAGCGGCTACTCATGCCGCTGAGCGCCATCGACCAGGAAGCGGTAGATCAGGGCGTGGGTTGCGCAGCCGCGGGTCGCGTCGCGTGCCGGCCTACAGCACTCTGCTAGGCGAAACGCACCGCCGGGTCCTGGCGGTAGAAGCGGGCGAGCACACCGTAAAGGTCGGGCTCTGTGTCCCTCAGCTCGCTCGACTGCTCGAAGAACACCTCCGTCGCGACGGCGAAGAACTCGCCCGGGTTCGTCGCGCCGTACCAGCGCATGGGGGGCCGGGGCCGGCCGGTGACGAGGTCGTCGTAGACGTCGGTGCAGATCCGCACCCAGTCGTCGCGGACGTCGCGCGGCAACAGCGGTGTGCCGTCGACGGTCCCGTCGAGCATGTCCAGCTTGTGCGCGAACTCGTGCAGCACGACGTTGTGACCACGGACGGTCCCGTGAGCTCCGGCCAGCGCCTCGTCCCAGGCGACGGCGACGGGACCGCGACCGCCCTGTGCCAGCCCCAGCACCGTCAGCGGCTCGTCGCTGACCGTTCCTTGGACG
Organism: Frankiaceae bacterium; assembly: GCA_026786045.1. Lineage (GTDB taxonomy): Bacteria > Actinomycetota > Actinomycetes > Mycobacteriales > SCTD01 > SCTD01. Next base: position 6,887 of record JAJAYV010000058.1, read on the forward strand.
AGACCGGGGCGCGCGCCTGTGATCGTCAGGGTGCTCGGGTGCACGACGATCCCGCTGACGAGCCGGTACTGCTCCGGCTCGAGGTTCAGCACCAGCAGCGCGGCCTGCGCAGCGATGACGACGCGGACGGTGTCGTCGAGAGTGAAGCCCTGCGCTGCCTCCCACCGCTTGCGGGACAGGAGCTGGTCGGTGACGACCAGCAACCGCCGACGCTCTTCGTCGTCCAGCACCTGCCACACGGCGAGATGCCGCTCGACGATCTCCGGACCGTCCTCGGGCAACCCGCGCCGTCGGGACCTCAGCTGCACGGCGCCGTCACCTGCACCGGTCTACCCCAGCTCGTTGTGGGCCACCACCGGCGACACGAAGCGGTGTCGTCGAGGAGATGGGCTCGGCCTTGGTGCCCGCGAACTCCGAAGTCGTCCGCATCTAGTGGTCTCATCCGGTAAGGGATCGGTCACCGGTGCACGGCCAACCGTGACGAGGACCAGAGTCGAGGGGCTGCAGCAGTGAGCGCCACGGCCAGGACGGTGATGACGGCCTGCCCGATCCGGCCGAGGGTGATGCCCTCTGCGTCATCGAGGACGTAGTTGGCGTAGCCGTTGGCGGCGGCGTCGGTCAGGAGCACCGCGCAACTGAGTATCAGTCCCGATCCTCGACGCAACAGCAGCAGCACCGCGGCGGCGGGGTCGAGGACGGTGAGCGAGACGAAGTAGGCAGCGAGCCAGTCCGGCACGGACGGGTAGGCATCTAGGCCGCCAGCTGAACGAGGTGGTCGAAACCGGAACACATGGCCACTCGGATCTACCTCCACCAACTCATCTTGTTGCCGTACTCAGCGGCATAAAGGTGCGGCAGCAGGATGAGGCGGCTGGGGGAATCGCTGGGTGGCCGACCCGGTTGCGCCACTCTTAGACTCCGGGCTCGACCGCAACGCTGACGACGCGCCGTCCGGCCTTGGAGGCAAGCGCCGCCGCCGCTCGACGAGAGGTGTCCCGGTCATCAGCAGACCGCGGCCCGACGTCACGGTTGAAGCACGAGCAGCGCGACGTCGTCGTCGGGTGCCTGCGGGAGCATCTGCTCGAGCAGGCGGTCGCAGGTCTGCTCGACGCCGCCCTCGCCAACCTTCGCGAAGGCGTCGGCGAGGCGCTCCAGCCCGACCGTGATGCTTTCGTCGCGGCGTTCGACAAGCCCGTCGGTGTACAGCAGCAGCGCTGACCCGGCCGGGAGCTCGGTGAGGTGCTCAGAGCGCTCGCGACCGGGGACGACGCCGAGCATGGGGTCGGAGTCGTCGTCTAGAACGGTGACGGTGCCATCGGCGAACCGGATCATCGGCGGTAGGTGCCCGGCGCTGGACCAGCGCAGCCGCACCCCGCCGCTGTCTGTGGCGGACGGGTCTGACTCCACCCGACCCACGAGTGCGGTCGCGAGCAGGTCGAGCTCGAGCCGGCCCATGGCCAGGTCGAGGTCACGTAGCAGGTCGGCCGGGCTGGCCTCGCTGTGCACAGCAAGACCGCGCAGGAGGTTGCGCAGCTGCGCCATGCCGGCGGCGGCGTTGCGGTCGTGGCCGGCGACGTCCCCGACGCTGACCAGGGTGGCCGTGCCGGCCGGGTGGACGTCGTGCCAGTCGCCTCCGATCTGCGCGACCTGCACGGCCGGCAGGTAGCGCACGGCGACGGTCATCGAGTCCGAACGCATCGTGGGAGCGGTCAGCAGGCTGCGCTGAAGGCTTTCGGACAGACGCTCGAGCTGCGCCGAGACAGTTCGCTGGTCGGCGCTGGCCCGGATGCGTTCGAGGGCCTGGGTGCACTGCGCGGCGAACGCGGCGATGAGTTCGAGCTCGTCGGCGGGGATGCTGTCGCGCTCGTGCTTCCATGCCACCGACAGCGATCCGAGGATCCGGTCCATGAGACGCAGGGGCAGGAACGCCCACGACGACCTCTCAGTGTCCGCATAGACCTGCTCCATCTCCGGCAGGAACGCCAGGCCGGCGGTCCGGTTCGGAAGGACGAGCGGCTCGCCGGTCCGCCCGACGTGGCAGGCCGGCAGCGGGCTGTCTAGTGGGAGGTCGCCGTAGATGACCTGAACGCGCTCGTGCAGGCGGGAGCTGACCGCTAGCCGGAAGCGGTCGTCATCGCGGACCAGGACGGCGCCGCCGTCGACCCCAAGGACGGGCAGAGCCTGGTTGACGACGATGTCGGTCACCGCGTCGACGGAGTCTGCTGCGAGCAGGCCGAGCGTGACGTTCGCGAGCTGTTCGAGCCTGGCCCTGGCTCGCAGCTCCGCCTGCTGGGCGATATCGAGCTCGGCCTGCACGCGTGCTTCGGCTCGCACGGCCGCGAACAGCGCGATCTGGGAGGCGGCTGCCTGGGCAAGGACCTCGAGGGTGGCGAGGTCGTCGACGGACCATGCACGCGGGACGACGTCCATGACGCAGAACGAGCCGAGGGCATGGCCGTCGGCGTCCAGGACGGGGAATCCGGCCCAGGCACGTACGCCCATGACGGCGACCGACGGGTTGCACGCGGTGCGCTCGTGCGCCGCGGCGTCACCGACGGCGAACGGCGCCCGGTCCGCGATGACGTACTGGCAGAACGACTCCGACACCTGGTTCTGGCGACTGCCCGGCGCTGAGGTGTCGACGCCGCACGTCGCGAGCCAGAACGACCGCTCTGCGTCGACCACCGTCAAGAACGCCATGGGTGCCTTCAACAGGCGCGCGGCCAGCGCGGTCAGACCGTCCCAGGAGTCCTGCTTGGCGCTGTCGAGCAGCCCACTGCGCTCGACGGCAGCGAGGCGCTCGGCGTCGAGGACCGCCGCGTCGACCGCACTCGCCGCACCCGCCACCGACGGAGCGTTGGCAGGGGAGGTCACGTCAGCAGCATGCCGCATCAGCATCCTGTCCCGCGGTTGCAGCCAGAACCCGTCCGTCGACCTGACGCCGTGGAGGCTGAAGTCCCTACCAGGATTCGACTTCGAACCACACCGTCTTGCCGACTGGCTCATCGCGGACACCCCACCGAAGGGCGAGTCCGGTCATGAGCAGCAGACCGCGGCCGTCCAACGCCTCGTCATCCTGCTCGACCTGGCGCGGGTGCCGGGAGTTGTCGTCAGCGACCTCGACACGCACCCGGCCATTGAGGACGGTGACCGTGAGACGAGCAGGGCTGCGCCCGTGCACGAAGGCGTTGGTCACCGCCTCGCTGGTCAGCAGGACCACCGTGTCCGCCACCTCCACAGCAACGCCGGCTGCCGTGCATTGGTCCCGCGCGAAGCCGCGGGCTCGGCCAACAGCGTCCCGTTGGGCCGGAAGCGACAGGAGAGTCACCGCAGCATCGACAGCGCCGGGGGCACCCTCAGCATTGTCGTCACTTTGTGGAGCTACCCAGCCGCCCGGTAGCAGCATCACGGTCGGAGGCGTGCGCAGCCGCTTCGTCGCGCTCGTCGTGAGCACGGCGGCGGTCATCGGCGGCGTCGTCGCGGTCTTTGCTGGCACCGACCCGGTCACCTGCGGACTCCATGCGATCCAACGCTCCGCTTTGGCGTTGCTCCGCGGCGACGTCGTCACGGACGTCGGCGGCAACATCGCGAGAGTCAGCAAGGCGGTCGCGGCCTGTCACCACGCCTACCCGCGCCTCACCCCTTGCAGCGACCCATAGCCTGACAGTAGTCGCATGGCCCATCAGCAGCCCCCGAAGCGTGCGCGCGAACTGTTTGCCGCCGGCCCGCACGAGGGGCCTACCGGCGGAGATGCGGTGCAACTCGTCCGCGGCTGCCGTTCTGTCCGGGACGACCAGTGTTCATCATCAAGCCGCAGGCTCACGGCGGCGCTGCGGCAACGTCCGCTCGGTGCAGCCGATCCTAGGCAGCACCTCTAGCTGGACCGTCCGCGAAGGGAGCCTGCTGGTGCTGCGGCGGGGGGTCTGAGCGGCGTGCGACTTGCACCTGGGGCAGGTGCTCGCCGAGGGCCGGGTCAGACTGGTCAGTGGTTCTGCCTGAACTCCGCTGCCCTGCAGGTGGACCCGGACCCGATCGACTAGCCAGCCGCGGCTACTGCCGCCACGATCGCCTTGTCGCCGGAGCGGAGCTCGAGCACCATCCCGGCGGTGGCCGGGTCGTGCAGCAGCGCAGCGATGACGTCTGCGACGTCGTCGCGGGGCACCTCGCCGCGCGGGACACTCGGGGCCAGCTGTACCTGACCGGTGCCCGCGTCGTCGGTGAGCGCCCCAGGCCGCAGCACCGTCCAGTCGAAGGGCCGGGCCTGCACGTCGTCCTCAGCGGCCAGCTTGGCGCGGAGGTAGGTGACGAACGCGTCCTCCATGCCATCCGGGGTGGCTCCGTCGCGCACCTGCTCCACACCCATCGACGACAGCAGCACGTAGCGGCCGACCCCGGCCGCCTCGGCGGCGTCGGCCAGCAGCACCGCGCCGGCCCGGTCGACGCTGTCCTTGCGCTCGGCGTGGGGGGCCCGGCCCCCGGCCGGGGGGGCCCCCCCCCCCCCCGCGCCCCGGCCCCCCCCCGGCCCCCCCCGCGCCCCCGCCCCCCCCCCCGGCGCCCCGCGGGCCCGCCGCCCCACCCCGGGGGCCGTCCGCGGGAGGACCAGGTCCACCTCGGCCAGCGCGCGAGCCGCGAGCAACGGCGGGGCGAGACCGCCGGCACCGGGCAGCCCCAGCCGCCAGGCCAGCGACCCGTGCTCGGGATCGCCGTCCGCGACGAGGACGTGGTCCGCCCGCCGTGCCGCGAACACCGTGCCGAGCAGGGCGGTGGTCGCCGTCCGACCAGCACCGCCGCGTACGGACACCACCGCGATCCGGCGTCCGGTCGTCACCGGCGCTTGGGCGGCGGCCGCCAGCTCGGCGAGCTCCCGGACCGCGGCGTTGCTGGTGAACAGGCGGAGCGCGGAGTGTCCGATGCGGCGCAGCGTCGAGTCACCGGGCGGGACCCGGCCGACCAGGCGGGTGTCGAGGCCCGCCGCGCCGATTGCCACCCCCGGGTCCGGCGCGCGGCGGCGGTCCGCTCGCTGCGGTCCGGCTGGCGGCATCGGCCGTCCCCGCCGGGGCGGGTCGTGCCGGGGAGGGGCGGCCCGCCCCGGCCCCGCAAATGCGGGGGGCAGGGGGGATTGAGCGGGCGGGGGGGGGGCCGGCGGGGGCCGGGGGGTGGGGGGGTTAGGGGAGCCCCCCCCCCC
>JAJAYV010000059.1 GCA_026786045.1 Frankiaceae bacterium
CCGCGGTCCTGCCCCTGCACGAGACCGCGCCGCGGCGGCGTCGTCAGGTCGGCGATCCGGCACGGAACCCGTTGCTGCGCCCGGGGGACCGCCTGCTGGCGGTCACGGCGCTGGCCCCCGTCGCCGCGTGCGTCTACGCCTTCCCGGCCACCATCATCGCCGGCCTGCCGGTGCTGGTGGACCTGCCCGGAAACGGCGTCGTGGCGACAGGGGTGCTGGCCGGGCTCACCCTGGGCGCCGGCGCCGTAGCGGCCCCGCTGCAGCGCCGGCTCGGGACGTGGACGGCGGTGGCGGGGGCGGCGAGCGGGACGGCCGGTTTCGTTCTTGCGGTCCTGGCCGTCGGCGTGGGACTCCCGCTGCTGCTCGTCCCCGCCGGGCTGCTGCTGGGCGCCGGCAGCGGCTGGTCGCTGGCCGCCGGGCTGGCGCTCACCGGCCGGCTGGCCCCGCCGGAGCGGCGCGGCGCCCTCACCGGGATCTTCTACACCACCGCCTACACCGGCTTCTTCGCCCCGTTCCTGGTGACCAGTGCCGCCGCCCGCGTCGGCGACGTGGTCCCGCTGCTCGTGGCCGCGGTCCTGGCGCTGCTGCTCGCGCTGCGGCTGGTCGCCCCGGCCAGGGCCGGTCGGCTCTAGCCGCACGACGAACGGAGCACGACGAACGGCGCCCCTCCCGGTGGGGAGGGGCGCCGTCGATCGACGTGGGTGCGGACTAGCCGGCGATGTCCGCCGAGTCCGGACCCTCGAAGGCCTCCGCGGCGGTCTCGGCGCCACCGGGGACGTCGGCCGGGCGCAGGATGAAGCTCTGCAAACTCGGGGACTTGCCGACCTCGAAGCCGTTGATCGGGACGACCAGGCCGCCGGTGTCGACCTCGCTCAGGTCGTTGAAGGCCGCGAGCACGCCCTCACGGGTCAGGTCGCCGCTCTCGCACGCAGCGTCGAGCACCTGCTTCATGATCTGGCTCATGCCGAAGCCGACAAGCACCCCGAGGCTGGGGGTGACGTCGGGGAAGGCCTCCTCGTACTGCGCGAGGATCTCCGGGTGCTGGTCGAAGGAGGAGATCGGGGAGGCGACGTAGAGGTCCTTCTTGAGCTTGGCCGCGGCGGGGCCGGCGAGCAGGCCGGGAGCGAAGACGGGGTTGTTGCCCAGGATCGGCACGTCCAGGCCCTGTGCCTCGGCAACGCCGGCCGCCGAGGCGGTCTGCGTCGGCGAGGTGGTCAGCACGATCATGTCGACATTGGCGGCCTTGAACTGCGTGATCTGGGCCGTCATGTCCTGGTCGGTCGGCTTGATCTGCGCCTTGACGACGGTGAGGTCGTGCTTCTCGGCGATGGCCTCCGTGCCGGCCAGGCCGTTCTCGCCGTACTCGCCCTCGAAGTAGATGTGCCCGACGGTGGCACCGTCCTTGAGCAGACCCTCCTCGAACATGTACGCGTAGCCGTTGGCTAGCTCGACCGGGTAGGTCGCGCCCGGCACTCCCGTGCCAGGGATCTCGGTGAGGTTCGCCGCCCAGGCCGACGTCAGGTTCACGATGCCGTCCGCCTCGAACTCCGGCCCGAGCGCCGTGTTGATCGGCGAGCCGATGGTCTGCTGCATGGCCAGGACGTTGTCCTTCAAACCGCTGTAGAGCTGCACGGCCTGCTGCGGGACGTACCCGGTGTCCTGGATGTCCAGCTCGACGTCGTAGGTGTCGCAGACCTGGTTCTCCTCCCAGAACAGCTCGTTGGCATTGGTGATGTCGTTGCCCAGGGCAGCGAACACGCCGGTGAGGTCGGTCAGCACGCCGAGCGTGATCGTGTTCCCGTCGACGCCGATGTCGGTCTTCACGTCCTCCGCGGCGGCCCCGTCGTCGGTGCTGGGGGTAGCGGAGTCCTCCGCCCTGGTGCTGCAGCCCGAGGCCGCGGCGACGGCGACGGCGGCCAGCAGTGCAGCACTGCGCGAACCCTTGCCTAGCTTCATGTGGTGCTCCCTTGTGCGGGTGGATCGGACGGGACAGTGCTGGTGGAACTGCTGGTCGCGGCCGAGGACGGGCGCGCGGTCCTGCCGCCGCCGGGGCGACCCGGGCGGCGGAAGCGTCGGGCGAGACCGGCGAGACCGCCGGGCTCGTAGAGGATGATCAGGATGATCGCCAGGCCGTAGAGGAAGCGGGCCGCCTCACCGGGGGCAATGCCGGGATCGCTGCGCGAGGCCGAGACCAGCGGGATGATGTCGGCGTAGCGCTGGAAGACCAGCGGCAGAGCGCTGACGAACAGCGCGCCGAGCGCGGCGCCGCCCACCGAGCCCAGCCCGCCGAGAACGACCATCGCGAGGTACTGGATGGACACCAGCAGGCCGAACGACTCGGGCGCGATGCTGCCGATGGACAGCGCCAGCAGCACGCCGGACAGCCCGGCGTACATCGAGCTGACGAGGAAGACGCGGGCCTTGTAGCCCTGCACGTTGACGCCCATGACGGAGGCGGCGACCTCGCTGTCACGCAGCGTCTGCAGCGCCCGGCCGGGGCGGCTGCGCAGCAGGTTGTGCGCGAACCAGTAGGCCCCGATGGCCAGGAAGAGACCGAGGTACCAGAGCCGCTCAGCCTCCCGGAACGGCACGCCTGCGATCGCGAGGTAGGAGGCGTTGTTGCTGAACTCGAAGCCGAACAGGGAGAAGTCGGGCGCGATGCGTCCGTTGAAGCCGCCGGTGACGGTCCCCCAGGTGTTGATCAGGTGGATGCCGATGAAGACCAGGCCGAGGGAGGCGACACCGAGGTAGATGCCGCGCAGCCGGGCCGCGACCGGGCTGAACAGCAGACCGGCCAGCCCGGCGAGCAGCACACCGGCGATCATGCCGAGAAGGGGCGGCAGGGACAGACCGCCCACCTCGGTGGCCACGCCGCCGGGCTCGCCCGACACGTAGGTGTAGGTCACCGCGCCGACGGCGAGGAAGAACGCGTGCGCCAGCGACAGCTGCCCGGTGGTGCCGACCAGCAGGTTGAGGCCGATCGCGCCGATGGCCGCGCCGAAGACGGCGAAGCCGGTGCGCAGCCAGAACTCCTCGACGTAGATCGGCACGAGCAGCAGGATCACGAAGCCGACGGCGAGCAGCAGCGGCTTGAGCAACGAGCGCGAGCGACCCGTGGCCGGCCCGGCCGCAGCCGAACCGGTGGCGGTGCGCTCGCTGGTCACGGTCTCGGACACGGTGTCAGACACGGGTCAGCTCCTTGGTGCCGAACAGCCCGGAAGGTCGGACCAGCAGCACCGCGATCATCACGACGTACGGCACGACCTCGCCGAAGCCGCGTCCCAGGAACAGGATCTGCTCCTGGTAGCCGGCGGCGAAGGACTCGGCCAGCCCGATGAGCAGGCCGCCGACGAGGGCGCCACCGGTCGAGTCCAGCCCGCCGAGGATCGCTGCCGGGAAGGCGCGCAGTGCGACGGCGTACGCCGACGGGCTGACTCCGGGTGTCGGTGTGCCGACGAGGAACAGCGCCGCGACTCCGGCCAGCACACCGGCCACGACCCAGGACACGGCCGAGACGCGGCCCTGCCGGATGCCCATCAGCGCTGCGGTCTCGCCGTCCTCGGCCGAGGCGCGCATGGCCACGCCCCAGCTGGAGTACTTGAAGGCCACGAAGAAGGCCGCGATCAGGGTGCCCGCGACGATCGTGGCGATCAGCCGGTTCTGGCTGATGCCGACGTCGCCGATCCGGAACGACCCACCGCCCCACGGGTGGGGCACGTTGAGGATGTCTGAGCCGAGCCGGCGGGTGAGCTCGGTGAGGATGATGATGTCCACGCCGATCGTCACGATGGCCAAGCTGATCACCGGTGCTCCGCGCAGCCGGTTGATGATCAGTCGCTCGACGATGAGCGCGGCGGCTGCAGTGATGGCCAGGCCGAAGATCACGGCGGGCAGGAAGCCGATCGTGTCCGAGAGCCGGGCGATGGAGTACGCCCCGAGCAGCAGCAGGGAGCCGTGCGTGAAGCTCACGACCTCGCTGGACTTGAAGATGATGACGAAGCCCAGCGCGATCAGGGCGTACAGGGCGCCGAGTGAGATGCCGTTGAACAGCAGGGACAGGAACTGAGTCATGAGGTGGGCTCCCGCCGGGTCGTGGATGCGGAGGGCGGGTCGTCGTCGCCCGAGCCGAGGTAGGCGCGGATGACCTCGGGGTCGGCCTGCACCTCGGCCGGGGTGCCGTCGGCGATGAGCCGTCCGAAGTCCAGGACCGTGACCCGGTCGGCGATGCCCATGACCATCCCCATGTCGTGCTCGACGAGGACGACCGAGATGCCCAGAGCCGAGCGGATCTCCAGGATCGCGTCGGCCATGCGACTGGTCTCTTCGGAGTTCATCCCGGCGACGGGCTCGTCGAGCAGCAGCAGGCGCGGTTCGGTGCACAGCGCGCGGGCCACCTCGACCCGCTTCTGGTCGCCGTAGGACAGCACGCCCACCGGCGTCTCGAGCTTGTCGCCCAGCTCGAGGAACTCGGCGATCTCCGCGACGCGGACGCCGTGCCGACGGCCCTCGACCGTGGCCCGCGGCAGGCGCAGGCCGGCGGCCAGGAAGCCGGCCTTGGTCAGGTGGTGCCGGCCGAGCATGAGGTTCTCAGCGACCGACTGGGTGCTGGACAACGCGATGTTCTGGAAGGCCCGGGCGACGCCGATGCCGGCGATCTTGTACGGGCGCATCTGGTCCAGCCGGTGCTCGCCGAAGCGGACCGAGCCCTCAGCAGCCTTGTAGACCCCGGACAGGACGTTGAACATCGTCGACTTGCCGGCGCCGTTCGGACCGATGATGGCGTGGATCGTGCCGGGGGCGACGGTGAAGGAGACGCCGGACAGGGCAGTGATGGCGCCGAAGCGCACCGTCACGGCGTCGACCTCGACCGGCGGGATGTCGTCGCGGGTCTGCGCCGAGACGGCGCCGGGGGCCGTCATCCGACCCACCGGGACAGCGTCTTGGTGGTGACGGAGCGCGCCACCGTCTGGTGGTCGGCGTCGTGGCCGAGGTAGAGCCGCTGCACCTCGTCGGTCTTCGCGAGCTCCTTGGCGTCGCCCGACAGCGACACCTCCCCGACGTCGAGGACGAAGGCGAGGTCGGCGACGCGGAGGGCCATGGTGGCGTTCTGCTCGACGAGCAGCACCGAGGTGCCCTGCTGGTTGATCTCGGCGATGACCTCCCCGATCTGGCCGATGATCCGCGGCGCGAGGCCGAGCGACGGCTCGTCGAGCAGCAGCAGCTTCGGGCTGGTCATCAGCGCACGTCCGATGGCCAGCATCTGCTGCTCACCGCCGGACAGCAGGGCGCCGCGCTGCGAGCTGCGCTCCTTGAGCAACGGGAACATGTCGTAGACGCGGTCCTGGGCCTTGGCCTTGGCGGCCTTGTCCTTGCTGCCCATGCCTCCGGCGCGCAGGTTCTCCTCCACGGTCAGCCGGCCGAAGATGCGCCGGCCCTCGGGCACCTGCACGACGCCCATGCGCACCGTCTGCGCCGGGTCGCGGCTCACCAGGTCCGTGCCGTTGAAGGAGAGGGTGCCGGCGTCGACCTTGCCGCGGTGCGGCTTCAGCGTGCCGGAGATCGCCCTCAGCAGCGTGCTCTTGCCGGCGCCGTTGCTGCCCAGGACGGCGACCACCTTGCCCTCCGGGACCTCCAGCGAGATGCCGCGCAGGGCCTGCACGGCCCCGCCGTACGTCACGCGCAGATCGCGAACCTCGAGCACCGTCTCCTCCTCGGGTGGGGACTGCGGACAGAAGCACATGTGTGAGCTGGGACACAGAACCACGCCCAACCGTGATCTGCTCGAGATGCAGCTCGCGCCGAGCGGCGGTTCTGACGGGACCAGCGGCCGACCGGTCGCAGGGGCGTCATCCTCCGTCGCGTGGTTAGGCTGGACGGCGTGGAGCCTCCCAGTAGACCGGCGTGCCCGGCCCCCCGGACGGGCAGGTGTACGCCGTGAGCGGACCCTGGCTGGACGTCCTGCTGGTGGCGGTCTTCATCCTCATCGGCGGGGTCTTCGCCTCGACCGAGCTCGCCCTGGTCAGCCTTCGCGAGGGGCAGACCAGGGCGCTGGCCGAGCGCGGCCGGCGAGGACAGCGCGTGGCCCGCCTGGTCGCCGAACCGAACCGGTTCCTGGCCGCCGTGCAGGTCGGCGTCACGCTCGCCGGCTTCCTGTCCGCGGCCTTCGGTGCGGCCCGGCTGGCGGTCCCGATGTCGGACCTGCTCGAGGAGGCGGGCCTGGCCGAGGGCCCCTCCGACACCGTCGCGCTGGTGCTCGTCACGCTTGTCATCTCCTACTTCTCGCTGGTGTTCAGCGAGCTCGCGCCCAAGCGGCTGGCGCTGCAGCGCCCCGAGGCCGTGTCGATGGCCTTCGCGCCCGCGCTGGACCGGATCGCCAGCCTGGCGCGACCGGTCATCTGGCTGCTCAGCCGCAGCAGCGACGTGGTCGTCCGGATGCTCGGCGGCGACCCCCAGTCGCAGCGCGAGACCATCTCCGAGGAGGAGCTGCGCGGGATGGTGGCGGCGCACGAGTCGCTCACCAAGGACGAGCGCAAGCTCATCGACGACGTCTTCGCGGCCGGCGAGCGCCAGCTGCGCGAGGTGATGCTCCCGCGCACCGAGGTCGCCTTCCTCGACGCCGGCATGACGCTCAGCCGCGCCATCAAGCAGACCAGCGAGCAGCCGCACTCCCGCTACCCGGTCGCCGGTTCGTCGCAGGACGACATCGTCGGCTTCCTGCACGTGCGCGACCTCATGGTGCCGGCGGTCAAGGCGCGCGGCATGCGCGTCGCCGACGTGGTGCGCGAGGTCAAGCTCATGCCCGGCAGCAAGCGGGTTCTCCCGGCGATGTCGGAGATGCGCCGCGAAGGTCACCACATGGCGATCGTCGTCGACGAGTACGGCGGCACCGCCGGCATCGTCACGCTGGAGGACCTCATTGAGGAGGTCATCGGCGACATCCGCGACGAGTACGACGTGCAGGAGGCTGACCCGCTTCAGTTCCGCGGCGGCGACGTCGAGGCTGACGGCCTGCTCAACCTCGACGAGGTGCGCACCGTCACCGGCGTCTCCCTGCCGGAGGGCCCGTACGAGACGCTCGCCGGCTACGTCATGGCGACGCTGGGCCACGTGCCGCGCCTCGGCGAGGCCGTCGAGGTCGACGGGCACCGCCTTGAGGTCAGCGAGCTGGACGGCCGGCGCACCGCGCGGGTGCGCGTCACGCCGCTGGAGGACCCGTCGTCGGAGACCCCCTCGAGCGTCCGCGTGGAGGCCGGATGAGCACGCGCGTCGAGACCAGCCACGAGACCAGCGGCGGCGTCGAGGAGGCCTTCGCGATCCTCACCTCGCCCGAGTGGCCGGCCCGCAAGGCCGCCGAGCTGGGCGACGGCAGCGCCGTCGTCGAGCGCGAGGTGCACCCCGGCGGCGGGGTCCGGCTCGTGGTCTCGCGCGAGCTGCCGAGCGGGGTGCCCGGCTTCCTCGAGCGCTTCCTGCCCGCCGACGGTCGGGTCGTCCAGACCGACGAGTGGGGACCCGCGGCCGGCGGCGAGCGGCACGGCCGCTGGAGCGTCTCCCTCCCCGGCGCGCCCGCGAGCATGGGCGGCACGATGCGGCTCGAGCCGACCGCGGCCGGCAGCCGCTACGCGATCGAGGGCGAGGTGACCGTCAAGGTCCCGCTCATCGGCGGCAGGGCCGAGCGGTTCATCGGCGACATGGTCGTCAAGCTCACCGACAAGGAGGCCGACATGCTCAGCCGCTCGCTCGGCTGACGGCCCGGCGTCCGAGCTCGGCCAGCAGGGCCGTCACCAGCGGCCGGGTCACCAGCCCCCGCCCCAGGCCCAGCTCGACCAGCGCGTCGAACGCGCGGTCCGACCGTGCGGGCGCCGCCACGGCGGCGTCGACCAGCCCGGCTCGCTCAGTGGCGCGGGCGAGCAGCGCGGTCTGCCACAGGTGTCGGCCGAGCGCGTGCCGCAGCGCCGCGCCGTAGGC
>JAJAYV010000060.1 GCA_026786045.1 Frankiaceae bacterium
GCGCGCCGCCGCCGCGTGCGCCGCGCACGGGCTGCTGATCGCCGCGCACGCGGGCAGGTTCGGCGCGATGTGGCGGACGGGTTGGTTCGGGGAGGCCGGCAAGGTCCGGGCGCACCTCGGCGTGCACGACGGCGACCCCGGGCCGGCCGAGGACGTCACGGGGTGGATCTACCTCGGGACGCCGTGCGGCCCGGCTCCGGCACCCCGCCCGGCGGCGGAGCCCGACGTCACCTGGCTGCGCTGACCCGGCGCTGACCGGCGCTCATCCGGCGTCGACGCGGGGCCGCCCGGACCGGGGCGAGCGGGCATCCGCGGCGGCGACCTCGCGCAGGTGCAGGGCGACGAGCTCGTCGAGCCGGTAGCGGGGCGGATCGACCGAGGCGAGCACGTTCGCGCAGATCAGGCCCTCGATCAGCAGGGCGGCGCGGGCGGGCGGCAGGCGCAGGAGCCGGGCGATCGACTCCGCCGCGAGCAGGCGGGGACCCGCCGAGGCGATCAGCAGCGCGGCGCGGCGCTCCTCGGGCGAGAGCCCGGCACAGGTCGCGGCCAGCGCGTCCCGCACCGAGCAGTCCCCCGCCACCATCTCGTCGAGCCGGGCGGCCGGGTCGGCGAGCCGGGAGGCGAGCACCCCGAGCGACTGCTCCGGCCGCACCGCCAGCCGCGTCGCCACGATCCGCAGCGCGCCCGGCATCCCCCCGCAGGCGCGGGCCAGCCGCTCGGCGTGCTCCGGTTCCCGCCGGAGCCGCTCCTCCCCCAGCAGGCTCGCCAGCACCTGGAGGGAGTCCTCGGGCGGCAGGGGGCCCAGGCGGCGCGACGCGACCCCGGCGAGGTCGGTGAGCCGGCGGCGGCTCACGACGAGGACCCGGCTGGCGCCCACGCCGGGCAGCAGCGGCCGCACCTGCGCGCTGTCGGCGACGTCGTCGAGGACGACCAGCACCGACCGGCGGGCGAGCAGCAGGCGGAGCAGGTGCGAGCGCCCGCACGGCCCGTGCGGCAGGTCGGGGGGCCGCACGCCCAGGCTGCCCAGCAGCGTGCCCAGCGCCTCGGTCGGGCACTCGGGGTCCGGTCCGCCGAGGCCGAGGTAGAGCAGGCCGTCCGGGAACCGCTCCTCCAGGCCGGCCGCGACGTGCAGCGCTACGGCGGTCTTCCCCGACCCGGCCAGCCCGCTCAGCGCGACGCCGACCGGGCGGTCCGGTGCGCTCAACGCGCGGCGCAGGTCGGCGACGGCGTCGGCGCGGCCCGCCACCGTCGGCCGGGTGGGCAGCGAGCACACGACGCCCCGCGGCGCCGGCGCGACCACGGGCCCAGGCGGGGACGGCGCCAACAGGGAGGACGCCGGCAGGGAGGGCACCGGCAGCGAGGGCACCGGCAGCGAGGGCACCGGCAGCGAGGGCACCGGCAGCGAGGGCACCGGCGGGAGCGGCGCTGACCGGGACGGAGCGGGCGGGGACGGCGCGGGCCGGACCCAGTCGTGCGCGGCGCGCAGCTCCGGTCCCGGCTCGGTCCCGAGGCCGTCCCCGAGCGCGGCGCTCGCCTCCTCGAAGGCCGCCAGCGCCTCCGACGCGCGCCCCGTGCGCTCCAGCACGAGCATCAGCCGGACCCAGGCCCGCTCGGCCAGGGGCCGTTCGGCCACCATCTCGCGGAGGCGGACGTCGAGGTCGTCGAACCGCCCCAGCGCGGTCCGGACGTCGACCCAGGCGCTGACGACGCTCCAGCGCCGCTCCTCCAGCGCCCGGACCTCCGCCTCGGCCCACGAGCCCAGCTCGACGCCCTCGAACGCGCGCCCGCGCCACAGGTCCACCGCCCCGCCGAGGTGCGCGGCGGCGCGGTCGCGGTCCCGCCGGTGCAGCGCCTCGCGGCCCGCGTCGGCCAGGCGCCGGAAGTCGAGCAGGTCCAGCTCGCCGGGACCCACCTCGATCGCGTAGCCGCGCTGGTCACCGACCACGCGGACCCGGCCGTCGGGCGCGGGCCCGAGCGCCCGGCGCAGGTCGGCGGCGTACGTCCGGATGTTCGCGGAGACCGACGGCGGCGGCCGGTCGTCCCAGACGGCCTCCACAAGCATGCTCCGCGGCACCGGCCGGTTGGCGTGCAGCAGGAGCGCCGCGAGCAGCGCGCGGCGCCGCCCTCCCCGCACGGCGGACGGCTCGACGGTCCCGTCGAGCAGTTCCACCGGCCCCAGCACGTTGATCCGCATCGGTCCCCCGTCGGCCGTGTCGAGCACGCCACCCCGCCGCGGCGAGACGCTAGGTCGCCGGACTTACACGGCGGTTACAGCCCGACGTCCACCGCGCCCCGACCGCCCGGTGATCCCTCGGGTGGGGGGGTGGCGCCCTCCGGGCCGGTCACGCTCCGCCAGATCGAGCGGGGCGGACGGATCTGTTGCATCGTCGGGGGTGCACCAGCGAGGATCACCACCGGCACGGGTGAACCTATGCACGAAGCGGACCGGAGAGGTACCTCTCGATGTGGACCCGGATCAGAACCTTCCTGCCCGCACCGGCCCTGGCGGCGTTCGCCGCCCTCGGCCTGATCACGGCGGGGGGCGTCGCCGTTGCCGACGACACGGCCGTGGCCCGAGCCTGCGACTGGTCGTCCTCGCCAGACAATTGACGCGCCGGGCCCGCCGGTGACGGCTGACGCCGCCGTACCACCGGACGGCCAGGTCGACATCCTCGTCCTGGGGCCGGTGGTGCTCCGGCACCGGGGACGGGAGATAGCGCTCCCCTCGCGGGGGGCGCGGGCACTGCTCGGGAACCTCGCCGCTGAGCCGCGGCGGGAGCTCAGCGACGACGTGCTGCACCTACGCATGTGGCCGCAGCGGCCCGAGGGGGACGGCACGAAGGCGCTGCGCGTCGCCGTCCACCGCCTGCGCCAGTGGCTGCACACGACGGTCGGCGACGCCGTCGTCGTCCGCCGGACGACGCAGGGGTACGCGCTCGACGTCCGCTCCGGCGAGATCGACGCCGAGCGGTTCCGCGCGCTCCTCGCCCGGAGCGCGAAGGTCCCGCCGGCCGGTCGCGTCGATCTGCTCGCTGAAGCGCTCGACTTCTGGCGCGGCCCCGCGCTGGTCGACGGCCCGCAGGAGAGCGCGGACGCGACGGTGCTCCGGCAGCTCGCCAACCAGCGGGCGGCCGCGTCCCGCGAGTTCGCCCGCCTCACGATCGACGCGGGGCACGCCGACCGCGCGCTCTACGCCCTCGCCCCGCTGATCTCCGAGGACCCCCTCGACGAGGCGCTGCAGGCCGCCTGGTTCGAGGCGCTGGCCGCGTCCGGCCAGCAGGCCGCGGCGCTGGAGGCCTACGAGCTCCTCCGCGTCCGCCTGCGCGACGAGCTCGGCGTCGAGCCCAGCCGGGAGGTGAGCCGGGCGCTGGTCAAGGTCCTGCAGCACGGCGAGCGGGAGCAGGCCGCGGCGCCGCGCGCCCCCGACGCCGAGGTGCCCGAC
>JAJAYV010000061.1 GCA_026786045.1 Frankiaceae bacterium
ACCGGACCGTCGGGGCTGCCCCGCCGCCCGCCGAGATCCGCGAGGCGCTCAAGGGCGGCGGCTTCGACGCCGTGCTGTTCACCTCGAGCTCGACGGTGCGCAACCTGGTCGGCATCGCCGGCAAGCCGCACGACACGACGGTGCTGGCGTGCATCGGCCCGCAGACCTCGGCGACCGCCACCGAGCTGGGCCTGCGCGTCGACGTGCTCGCCCCGCGGCGTAGCCGCCGCCCTTGCGCGCCGCGGGGGGCGCGGCGGGCGGCGGCGCCGCGCGCACGGTGCGGTAGGCGGTGACGTCGTCGACCTGCCAGCCGAGCTCGAGCAGGCCGGCGACGAGGGCGTCGGTGGCAATGTCGGCGCGCGGCAGGAAGACCCGGTCGATCGGGTCGAAGACGTCGTCGTACGGCGCCCAGTCGGCCAGCAGGCCCTCGCTGGACTGCTGGCCGCTCGGGACGAGGTCCGGGCGGATGCCGAAGTCGAGCAGCGCCTGCGCGGTGGTGTCGCCGACGGCCGCGACCTTCACGCCGGACAGCGCGCGGGCGTCGAGGCCGAACTCCTCGAGCTTCTCGCGCACGGCCTTGACGGCGTTGACAGAGGTGAAGGCGATCCAGGCGTACTTGCCGTCGTGCAGGCCCTTGACGGCCCGCTCCATCGGCGCGGGGGTGCGCGGGGGCTCGACGGCGATGGTCGGCACCTCGACGGGCACGGCGCCGTAGGACCGCAGGATCGCGGACAGCACACCGGCCTGGTCGCGGGTGCGCGGGACGAGCACGCGCCAGCCGTACAGCGCGCGGCTCTCGAACCAGGACAGCCGGTCGGTCTTCTTCACCGGGTCGCCGACGACCACGACCGCCTCGCCGGCGAGGTCCCCGACGACCGACTCGACGTCGGCCAGCGTGGCGACGACGGTGCGCTGCTCGGAGGTGGTCCCCCCGACGGTGACCGAGACCGGCTCGCCGGGCTTGCGGCCGTGCTCGACGAGCGCGGCAGCGGCCTTGGCGACGGCGGCGGCCGGCAGCTGCAGCACGAGCGCGCCGGGGGCGGCGGCCAGCGCGGCGAAGGAGGTCTTGTCGTCGACCCGCGCGACGGTGCGCGGCAGGCCGACGGGGACCCCCGCGTAACCGGGCACGGTGACCGAGTCGGGCAGGCCCGGCACGACCTCGAGGCGCTGCTTGGCCCTGAGGACCGTCTCGGCCTCCCTGACCCCCTCGGCGGTCTGGAACGGGTCGCCGGGCAGCAGCGGGACGACGTTGCGGCCATCCTTGGCGGCGGCCACCAGCACCGCGCCCTGCACCGCCCCCGGCTCGGTGCGGACGATCTCGGTCTGCTCGCCGACGCCGGCGAGCACGGCCTGACCGCAGCGCAGGTCGGCCACGACGAGGTCGGCGTTGGCCAGCAGCTCGGCGGCGCGGACGGCCAGCAGCGACGGGTCGCCGGTGGCGGTGCCGACCAGGGCCACCGTGCCGGCCGGGGGCTTGGGCCGCTTGGTCGCGGGTGCGGGGCTCATCGGTTGTCCTCCATCAGGGGGCCCATCAGTGAACTGGCGCCGAGGTCGAGCAGCTCGGCGGCGAGCCGACGTCCCACCTCCGCGGCCTCGGTCGTCGGACCGGTCGCCGAGAGGCGGACCGCGTCGGTGCCGTCGATCGCGGCCACGAGGCCGCGCAGGTAGATCTCCGTGCCGTCGTCGCCCTCGGCGACCTCCGCGAGCGCGCCGACCGGGGCGGAGCAGCCGCCCTCGAGCGCGCCGAGCATCGCCCGCTCGGCGGCGACCGCCGCGCGGCTGTCGTCGTCGTCGAGCCCGGCCAGCAACGTGAGCAGCGCGTCATCGTCGTCGCGGCACTCGATCGCGAGCGCGCCCTGGGCCGGGGCGGGCAGCATCGTCAACGGGTCGATGACCTCGGTCGCCTCGCCGACCCGTCCGAGCCGCTGGAGGCCCGCGCGCGCCAGCACGACCGCGTCGAGCTCGCCGGAGCGGACCTTGCCGATGCGGGTGTCGACGTTGCCGCGGATCGGGACGACCTCGTGGCCGAGCCCGAGCCCGAGCAGCTGCGCCGTACGACGGGGTGACCCGGTGCCGATCCGCGCGCCGGCGGGGAGCTCGCCGATCGTCAGCCCGTCGCGGGCGACGAGCGCGTCGCGCGGGTCCTCGCGCAGCGGCACCGCGGCGATGGCCAGCCCGGGGGCGGCGGCGGTCGGCAGGTCCTTGTAGGAGTGCACGGCGAGGTCGACCTCGCGGGCGGTCAGCGCGTCGCGCAGCGCGGTGACGAAGACGCCGGTGCCGCCGATCTGGGCGATGGCGGCCTTGTCGACGTCGCCCCGGGTGAGGATGGTGACCAGCTCGACCTCGCGGCCGAGCTCGGTGCGGATGCGGTCGGCGACCGCCCCGGACTGGGCCAGGGCCAGGGCGCTGCCGCGGGTGCCGAGGCGCAGGGCCGTCACGCGCCGGCCTCGTCCGGAGCGGTGCCCGTGTCGACCACGGTGTGCAGCGGGGTGACGGTCACCGCGGCGGGAGCGGCCCGGTCGAGGCCGAACAGCTCGCGCAGGGCGTCGGCGTACGACAGGCCCTCGGGCGCCTCGTGCAGCTCCTTCACCCGGACGGTCGGCGTGTGCAGCAGCTTGTCGACGACCCGGCGGACGGTGGCCTGCACCTCGGCGCTCACGGCGGCGTCGAGGTCGGGCACCCGGCCGGCCAGGCGGGCGAGCTCGGCCTCGACGAGCTCCTCGGCGCGGCTGCGCAGCGCGACGACCGTGGGTGCGATCTTGGCGGCGCGCTGCCAGGCCAGGAAGTCGCCGACCTCCTGCGTGACGATGCCGCGGGCGGCCTCGACGTCGGCGCCGACCTCGGTGGTCGCGAGCACCTGCTGGAGCGACGCGAGGTCGACCAGCGTCACGCCGGGCAGCTCGCGCACCGACGGGTCGATGTCGCGGGGCAGCGCCAGGTCGAGGATCGCCAGCGGCCGGCCGCCGCGCTTATCGACGGCCCGCTCGACCAGCTCGCGGTCGACGACCAGGCCGGTCGCGCCGGTGGAGGAGACGACGACGTCGGCCTCGACGAAGGCGGTGTCGAGCTCGTCCAGGCCGATCCCGCGGCCCTCGAGGGTCGTGGCGAGCCGCTCGGCGCGATCGAGGGTGCGGTTGGCGACGACGACGTCACCGCAGCCGGCCCGGCGCAGCGTCGCGCCGGCCAGCGCGCCCATCGACCCGGCGCCGACGACGAGCACCTTGCGGCCGGCCAGCGGGCCGACCGCCTCGACCGCCCGCTCCAGCCCGACGGTGACCAGCGAGCGGCCGGCCTCGTCGATGCCGGTCTCGCTGTGGGCCCGCTTGCCGACCTTGAGCGCCTTCTGGAACAGCTCGTGCAGCGTCGGACCGGCCCCGCCGTCGCGGGCGGTGGCGTACGCCCGGCGGAGCTGGCCGAGGATCTGCGACTCACCGACCACCATCGAGTCCAGGCCGCAGGCGACCTCGAACAGGTGCAGGACCGCCTGGCCCTCCCAGTGCACGTAGAGGTGCCGCTTGAGGTCGTCGAGCGGCACGCCGGAGGTGCGGGCGAGCAGGTCGCTGACCGCGTCGACGCCGGCGTGGAAGCCCTCGGTGTCGGCGTAGACCTCGACCCGGTTGCACGTCGACAGCACGACGGCCTCGCCGACCGGCCCGCCGGAGCGCAGGGTGGTGAGCACGTCGGGCGCCTGGCCCACGCCGACGGTGACCTGCTCGAGCAGGCTGACCGGCGCGCTGCGGTGGGAGATGCCGACGACCAGGACGCTCACGCGCTGACGACCTGGTCGGCGAGGGCGGCCTTGCGGTGCTCGTGGAAGGACAGGATCTGCAGCTCGTTGGACAGGTCGACGCGTCGCACGTCGACGCCGGGCGGCACCTGCAGAACGGCGGGCGCGAAGTTCAGGATGCTGCGCACCCCGGCGGCGACCAGCCGGTCGCAGACGTCCTGGGCGCCGGTGGCCGGGGTGGCGATGACGCCGATCGACACGCCCTGCTCGCGGACCACACGCGGCAGGTCCTGCAGCGGGAGCACGGTCAGCCCGGCGACGACCTCGCCGACCCGGGCCGGGTCGGCGTCGACCAGCGCGGCGACGCGGAAGCCGCGGTCGTCGAAGCCGCCGTAGCCGGCCAGCGCCTGGCCGAGGTTGCCCACGCCGACGAGCACGACCGACCAGCGCTGGCCGAGCCCGAGCGTGCTGCTGATGTGGTGGACCAGCTCGCCGACGTCGTAGCCGACGCCGCGGGTGCCGTACGACCCGAGGTGAGACAGGTCCTTGCGGAGCTTGGCCGAGCCGACGCCGGCCGCCTCGGCGAGCGCCTCGCTGCTCACCGTGGTGCGGCCCACGTCGGCCAGTGCGTGCAGCGCGCGCAGGTAGACCGGCAGCCGGGCGACGGTCGCATTGGGAACTCCCGGCCTCCCGGCGCCCGCGCGACCCACCGCGCGGCTGCCCTGCTCGCTCACGGACGACTCCTGCCCCTCGACCGTGTCGCGGTCGCAGTGGGGCGCCTTCGCTGGCCCCGACGGACCCCCAGGTTACGCGCTTGTGAACGCGCGCACAAAGTCGGTGAGGTGGCTCACAACGGGGGTCAGCGGCCCCGCAGCGCCCGGCTCAGCGCCTGCTCGTCGACGAACCACAGGCTGTGCTGCTCGCCGTCGAGCAGCACCACGGGCACGTGGTCGGTCCACCGCGCACGGTCGGCCGGGTCGGCGTCGACGTCGCGCACGTCGACCGGCACGCCCGCGGCGGCCGCCAGCTGCTGCACGACCGGAAGCGCCTCAGCGCACAACGAGCAGCCCTTGCGGGTGAGGAAGGTGAGGCGCTCGGGGCGGCGGCGGCGCCGCAGCCTCACGCCGAGAGCTCGCGCAGCTGGCCCTTGCTGACCTTGCCGGTCGCGCTGTGCGGCAGCTCGGTCACGAACTCCACCGACGTCGGGCACTTGAAGCGGGCCAGCGACTTCGCGCAGTGGGCGATGAGCTCGTCGGCGCTCTGCCGCGCCCCCGGGACCAGCACGACCAGCGCCTTGACCGACTCGCCGGTGTACGGGTGGGGCACACCCAGGACGGCGGCCTCCTCGACGTCGGGGTGGGCGGTGAGCACGTCCTCGACCTCGCGCGGATAGACGTTGAAGCCGCTGACCAGGACCATCTCCTGGCGCCGGTCGACGAGGAACAGATCGCCGTCGTCGTCGATGTACGCCACGTCGCCGGTCGCGAACCAGCCGTCGGCGTCGGGGCCGTCGGCGCCGTCGGGCCAGTAGCCGGCGAAGACGTTCGGCCCGCGCACGACGATCTCGCCCGGGTCGCCCTCCTCGGCCGGCGCGCCCTGCTCGTCGACCAGCCGCAGCTCGACGCCGGGGATCGGCCGGCCGATGGAGAAGGGCTTGGCGACCTCGCTCATGAGCGTCGAGGTGAGCACCGGCGCGGTCTCGGTGAGTCCGTAGCCCTCGAAGACGTGGTGGCCGGTCAGGTCGAGCACGCGGTGCAGCACCGGGCCGGGCAGCGGGGCCGCGCCGCTCAGCGCCAGCCGGACCGAGGCGAACGCATCGCCGACGTCGGGCAGCATCGACCAGGCGACGTACATCGGCGGGGCGCCGAGCACGCTGGTCACCCCGGCCCGCCGGATCTCCTGCAGCGTCTCGACCGGGTCGAAGCGCTCGACGAGCACGCCGGTCGCGGCGTGGTGGACGACGGCGCCGAGCCCGGCGTTGAGGCCGTAGATGTGGAACAGCGGCAGCACCAGCAGCACCACGTCGTCGGGGGTGACGACCTGCGGGTCGATGAGCGCGCCCTGCTCGAGGTTGGCCAGCAGCGCGCGGTGCGGGAGCATCGCGCCCTTCGGCCGGCCGCTCGTGCCGCTGGTGTAGACGACGACGGCGAGGTCCTCGCCGCGGGCGGCGGGCTCGACCGGGGCGGCGCCGGCGCGGGAGGCGACCAGCGCGTCCCAGGAGGTGGCCCCGGCGGGGGCGGTGTCCGTACCCGCGACGAGCAGGTGCTCGAGCGCGTCGAGCTGCTCGGCCACCTCGTGGGCGGTGTCGGCGGTGCCGGCCGCGGTGACGAGCGCCCGGGCGCCGCTGTCGCCGAGCGCGTGGAGCAGCTCGCCGACGGTGTAGCCGGTGTTGAGCGGTACGGCGACCAGGCCGGCCCGCAGGACGCCGAAGTAGGCCACCGGGAAGTCGAGGGTGTTGCCGAGCTGGACGCCGACCCGGTCGCCCCGGACCAGGCCGAGGGCGAGCAGGCCCGCGGCGGCCGCGTCGACGTCGGCGTCGACCTGCGACCACTTACGGGTCGTCGTGGCGGGGACGAAGGCGGCTCCGTCCGGGCGCGACTGAGCGGCGGCGCGGACGCGGTCGGCCAGGTTGCCGGCGGGGACGGCCGGGCTGCCCGTTCTGGGGGCGCTGCGGGGGGCCGGGTCCTCGGTCACGTGCCTGCGCCTCCGGTCGGGGGCCGACGGCGAGCCGACCGCTCGCGAGTCTGGCACAGCGAGCAGGCGCCGGTTGGCTGCTCGATCACGTCGGCTGCTGCTCGCCGGCGGCGGCCGCCTTCGCCGCCCGGACCTCGGCGAGGATCTCGAAGGCGCGGTCGAAGACCAGCGCCGGCAGCGTGCCGCCGTAGACCTGGTCGAAGCCGTTGACGTCCTTCATGCCGCCGCAGGCGCGTCCCTCGACGCCCTCGCAGGACTGGTCCTCGTAGCCCATCCAGGTGGCGATGCACAGGCTCTGCGGTCCGCGGGCGCAGCCGATGAACCACGCGTCGGTGCTGTCGTTGGTCGTGCCCGTCTTGCCGTAGACGGGGAAGTCCTGGCGGGCGCGGCGGGCGGTGCCGCCGGGCTCGGTGACGCCGGACATCGCCTCCACCACGGCGTTGGCGACGTCGTCCGGCACGGCCCGGCCGGCCGGCTCGGGCACCTGCGGCGCCGAGGCGACGAGCATCCCCTCGGCCGTGCTCGTCTCGCGGACGTAGCGCGGCGCCATGCGCAGCCCGGAGTTCATGAACGTGCCGTACGCGCTGGCCATCGACAGCGGCGAGACCAGCGCCGACGGGCCAAGGCCGAAGGAGTTGATGCTCGTGGAGAAGGCCGCCTCGTCGGCGACCACGCCGGCGTCGAGCATCGTCTGCTTGACCTGCTCGCGGCCGACCTCGATCGCGAGCGGGACGTAGACGGTGTTGACCGAGCCCTGCAGCGCCCGGCGCAGGGTCAGGCTGCCGCCGCCGCTGCGGCCGTCGTCGGCGTTGCAGTAGTCGTAGAAGCCGTCGTCCTCGGCGGCGTCGCGGATCCGGCCGCAGCCCGGCGCCGGTCGGCGGGTGTCCAGGGTCATGCCCTGCTCCAGCGCGACGGCGAGCGTGAACGGCTTGATCGTCGAGCCGGTCGACCGGCGGGCCGCGGTGGCCAGGTTGTAGGAGAAGCGCTGGTAGCCGTCGGCCGCCGGCCGGTCGCCCTTGGCCGGGTAGCGGCGCAGCGTCGTCATCGCCTTGACGTCGCCGTTGCTCGGGTCGATCGCCACCACCGCGGCCTGCGGGTCGTCGGGGTCGGGCAGCACCTCGCGCACGGCCCGGGTGACCGCCTCCTGCAGGTCGGCGTCGAGCGTGGTCGTGACGCGTAGGCCGCCGCGGTAGAGCGCGTCCTCGTTCTCGGCGTACTCCCGGCGCAGCTGCTCGGTGACCAGGTCGACGTACTCCGGCGCGGTGCTCGGCGGTTCGGGCGGCGTCTCGCGCAGCGGCACGACCGCGCCGGCGCGGGTGAAGGCGTCGCTGGCCTGCTCGGAGGAGATGTAGCCGTTCACCACCATCTGGTTGAGCGTGTAGCGCTGCCGTTCCCGGGCGGTCTCGACGTCGCGGACCGGGTTCCACGCCGACGGGGCGGGCGCGATGCCGGCCAGCATCGACGCGCGGGCCAGCGCCAGCCCAGGGTCGCGCGCGCCGGTGGCCTCGTCGAGGTCGAGGTCCTTCACCTCGACGCCGTAGTAGTACTTCGCCGCCGCCTGCACGCCGTAGACGTTGTTGCCGAGGTAGAGCACGTTGAGGTAGTCGGTGAGGATCTGCTCCTTGCTCTGCCGGGCCTCGAGCCGCACGGCGAGGCCGGCCTCGCGCACCTTGCGCAGCAGGGTGCGGTCGTTGCCGACGTAGGCGTTCTTCACGTACTGCTGGGTGAGCGTCGAGCCGCCCTGGGTCCGCCCGCCGGTCAGGTCGCGGTAGGCCGCGCGGATCGTCGCCAGCGGATCGACGCCCTTGTGGTCCAGGAAGCGCGCGTCCTCAGCCGAGATGATCGCGTTGCGCATCACGTCGGGGATGTCGGCCGCGGCGATCTTCTCGCGCCGGTAGGGCGGGCGGAGCTGGCCGATCTGGGTGCCGTCGGAGGTGAGCAGCAGCACCGCGCGCGGCGCCGGCGCGACCGAACGCATGTCGAACGGCGCCGCCAGCAGGCCGGCGACGAAAGTCGTCATCGCGACCGCCACGGCGAGCACGAGCACCAGCGCGACGC
>JAJAYV010000062.1 GCA_026786045.1 Frankiaceae bacterium
AAGGCCACCAGCCCGGCCGTCATGAGGGCGCGGTCGGGCGTCCCCTCGCGGGCCAGCTGGCTGATGGCCTGCTCCAGCGGGTCGTAGCCGTCGCGGAGCAGCCCGCCGACCAGCCACGCCCCGACAAAGGCCGCCGGCCCCGCGATCCCGCACAGCGCGCCGACGGTGCGGGGGCCGGCCATGGCGCAGGCTCCCACGCGGCGTGCCGGGCCCCCCGCCGCGCGACACTCGATCGGGGAGGAGGACAGTGTGACCATGGCCACCCCCACTGCTGTCCGGACGCACGACGCCGTCATCGCCGCCACCCTGCAGCACCACGAGCTCGAGCGGTGGCGCGCGGCGCAGACCGTGCGCGCGCACATCGCGGTCGACGACGGCCAGGACGCGATGCTCGACTGCCTCGGCCTGCTCGACCTCGTCCCGCCGCGCGGCTAGTCCTCCGGACGCACCGCGGCGCCGGACCCCGAGCGGGGACCGGCGCCGGCGGACCAGCTACAGCTGCAGCGACGTGATCGCTGTGAACTCCTCGATGCCCAGCGGGCCCAGCTCGCGGCCGTAGCCGCTCTGGCCGAAGCCGCCGAACGGCGCGGTCGGGTTGAACACCCCGCCGTTGACGCCGACCTGGCCGGTGCGCATACGTTTGGCGAACGCGATCCCCCGCTCCCGGTCCGAGGCCCACACCGCGCCGGACAGCCCGTACGCCGTGCCGTTGGCGATGGCGAGGGCGGCCTCGTCGCCGCCGTCGTAAGGCACCACCGTCAGGACCGGTCCGAAGACCTCCTCCTGCTCGATCGTGCTGCCGGCCTCGGCCACGAGGACGGTGGGCTTCACGAAGAAGCCGGTCGGGGTCGTCTCGGGCTGCTCCGGACCACCGGCGACGAGCTTGGCGCCGTCGTCGAGCGCGCCCTGGATGTACGCCCGGACGCGCTCCTGCTGGACCTTGCTCACCAGCGGGCCCTGCTGCGTGGCGGGGTCCATCGGGTCGCCGACCGGGGCGAACTGCGCGAAGACCTCGAGCAGCCCCTCGACCTCGGCCAACCGGTCGCGCGGCACGAGCAGCCGGGTGGTCGCGCTGCAGGTCTGGCCGGAGTTGATCAGGCAGCCGGTGAGCGAGCCGGCGACGGCGTTGCCCAGCTCCTCGGCGGACAGGTCGTCGAGCAGCACCGACGCGCTCTTGCCGCCGAGCTCCAGCGAGGTGCGCTTGGGGGCGGCGGAGGCCAGCTCCGCGACCCGCCGGCCGGCGCGGGTCGAGCCGGTGAACGACACCATGTCGACCAGCTCGTGCGCGACGATCGCCTCGCCGACGACCGGGCCGGTGCCGGTCACGAGGTTGAAGACGCCGGGCGGCAGGCCGACCGAGTCCATGACCTCGGCGAGCAGGTAGGCCACGCCGGGCACGAGCTCGGAGGGCTTGAGCACGACCGTGCAGCCGGCCGCGAACGCCGCGGCGACCTTGGCCGAGATCTGGTGCAACGGGTAGTTCCACGGCGTGATGCAGCCGACGACGCCGACCGGCTGGCGCACCAGCAGCGAGTTGCCCGAGCGGCGCTCCCACTCGACCGCGTCGATGTGGTCCTCGATCGAGGCGAAGTCGATGACCGGCAGGCCGGCCTGGACCATGACGGCGAGCTGCCACGGCGCGCCCATCTCGGCCGACGCCAGCAGCGCCACCTCCTGGGCGCGCGCCTTGAGCCCCTCGGCGATGGCCGAGCAGTACTTCACGCGGTCGTCGCGCGAGGTCGCCGCCCACGCCGGGAACGCCGCAGCCGCGGCGCGTACGGCCTTGTCGACGTCCTCGACGGTCCCCTCGGGGACCTGGCCGATGACCTGCTCGGTGTACGGGTTGGTCACCGGCAGCGTGCCGGTGCCGGTCGACGGGATGAATGCGCCGTCGACGTAGAGGGTGTCGCGCGAGTGCATGTCAGGTCTCCTAGGCCGCAGGGGCGTTGTCGAGGGCCTTCTCGGCCTGGGCGGGGATGGCGCTCTCGTCGCGCTTGCCGCTGATGTGCTCGGCGGTGCGGTGCGCGAGCGCCATGCAGGTGAGCATCGGGTTGGCGCCGGACGGCGTCGGGAACGCGCTGGTGTCGCCGATCCACACGCCGGCGACGTCGTGCAGCTCGCCGGTCGGCTGGGCGACCGACGTCGTCGGGTCGGTGCCCATCCGGGCGCTGCCCATCTGGTGCGCCGAGCCCATGAACAGCCCGCCGGCGCCGATGTGCATCGCGTCGAGCTCGTCGCACCAGGCGCCGACGTCCTCGCCGCGCTTCCACACCCGCGGTGTCGCGCCGAACCACATCTCCTCGGCGCCGGCCGCCTCGTGCAGCTCGGCCATGACCCGCAGGCCCTTGCGGTAGCCCGCGATGTCCCGCTCGTCGGTCAGGGCGTAGGTGTGCACCGCCTCGCCGTTCTCGTCGATCGTCACCGCACCGCCCTGGTGGTCGCGCAGGACGAACAGGAAGTCCGACATCCGGCCGAGCTTGCTCATCGCCTCCTTGGCCTGCGCGCCGTCGCGGCGGGCGAGCTGGAAGGCGAAGACGCCGGTGTAGTACTGCGAGCCCTCGACGAGGAAGCCGTAACCGTCGCCGAGGTCGCGGAACTGGTCCATCACCGCGGCCTGCGGCGGGCCCCACCACGCGCGCTGGTCCTCGGCGTAGACGCCGAAGATGCCGGCGCTCGGGTGCAGGTAGAGGTTCTTGCCGACGGCGGGGCCGCCGATGCCGGAGCGCAGCAGCAGCGCCGGCGTCTCGAGTGCGCCGCAGGCGACGACGACGTCGGGCGCGGTGACCTGCACGCGGCGGGTCTCACCGGTCTGCGGGTCGGTCCAGGTCGCGGCGACGCCGCAGGCCCGCCCGCCCTCGGTGCAGACCTGGTCGGCCTTGGTATTGGCGAGGATGACCGCGCCGTGGTCGAAGGCATCGCGCAGGTAGGTGTTCAGCGTGCTCATCTTGCTGCCGCTGGGGTCACCGAACTGCGTGTAGCCAGCGGCCGCCGGGTCGTAGGTGTCCTTGTCGACGTTGCGGACCGCGGTGTGCCAGGACCAGCCGAGCTGCCGGGCGCCCTCGACGATCCGCTGGTGCGGGCCGTTGAGGTCCGAGCACTCGTCGTTGGCCTTCATCCGGGCGAGCACCGCCTCGAGGTGGCGGTCGAACTCGGGGGAGTCGATGTCGGTGAGGCCGTGCTCGCTCGCCCACTGCTTGCGCACCGCGTCGCTGGGCTGCACGCAGTTGTGCCAGTTGATCGTCGTACCGCCGCCGAGGGTCGCCCCCGCGAGCAGGCCGATGTTGCCGTCGGCGGAGACCGCGATGCCACCGCGGTACATCATCGTCTGGCTGGACTCGAGCTCGAGCTGGCGGTAGTCGCGCTCGCTGGTGGCCCGGCCGACCTCGAGCACGACGACCTTCTTGCCCTGCGCGGCCAGGACGCCGGCGATGGTGCCGCCGCCGGCGCCGGAGCCCACCACCACCACGTCGGCCTCGATCACCTCGCCGTCGGTCGGGACGTGCGGCGTGATGTACGGCTCGGTGTCGGGCGGGGTGATGACCGGGCCGGGGTAGCCGTACTGCGGCCAGAACGGGTTGCGGCCGTCCGCGTCGGTGATGGAGTGCGCGAGCAGGCAGCTCGCGCCGCGCAGCGTCGAGATGGCGATGAGCGCCTCGGGGGCCAGCGCCATTGCGACGCCGAGCATGCCCTCGCGGGTCTTGCGGCCCTGGTGCTGGAAGCCGAGCATCGCCAGGCCGTCCAGCAGCTGGGCCATACCGGCCTGGTCGGTCTGGCTCATGTCGGCGAGCGCCTGCTCGAGGCCGTGGTCGACGCCGACGGCGCTGCCGGGCAGGGCCCAGAAGCCGTGCGGGTCGTCCTCGACCTGGAGCGAGGGTACGGCGGTGTCGACCAGCGCGCGCAGGACCTCGCGCTGGACGGGGGTCAGCTCAGCCACGGACGGCTCCTGATCTGTGTGAGGTGGGACACACACCGTACGCCGGACCGATTGACACCGACAGCCCTGGTGTCAGGATGGGGTCAGGAGGCCTGCGGGACGCCTTGGGCCTTGTCGCGCTCGATCGCGGCGCGCCGGCGCTGGCAGTAGCGGATGCCGAAAAGGCCGAGCCCGATGCCGTAGCCGCACATCCCGAGCCACCAGCCGGAGACGTCGGCCGCGTCCGTGGCGGCGAGGCCGAGCAGGACGAGCAGGCCGAGCGCCCACGCCGCGGTGCCGACGGCGACCACTTTGACGTCGTCGGTCTCGAGCGGCGGCGGGTCGGGGCGGGCGATCCGGCGGCTCGGCATGGCGACAACGTAACGCCCGGGGTCGGCGGCTCTGGCACCCTCTGCGCCATGACGACGCAGGAGACCAGCACCCGGACCGGCGCCGCGAGCCGCCTCGACCGCTACTTCATGATCAGCCAGCGCGGCTCGACGGTCCGCCAGGAGGTGCGCGGCGGCGCGGCCACGTTCTTCACGATGGCCTACATCGTGGTGCTGAACCCGCTCATCATCGGCACTGTGCCGGACGCCGACGGCCGTGTCCTCGGCATCCCGCAGGTCGCCGCCGTGACCGCGCTCGTCGCCGCGGTCATGACGATCCTCATGGGCGTCGTCGGCAAGTACCCGTTCGCCATCGCGACCGGCCTCGGGCTCAACGCCTTCGTCACCTTCTCGGTGGCGTCGCAGATGAGCTGGGCCGACGCGATGGGCCTGGTCGTGCTCGAGGGCATCGTCATCGCCGTGCTCGTGCTCGTCGGGCTGCGCACCGCCGTCTTCAACGCGATCCCTTTCCAGCTCAAGACGGCGATCAGCGTCGGCATCGGGCTGTTCATCGCCCTGATCGGCTTGGTGGACGCCGGTTTCGTGCGCCGCACCGACGCCGGGCCCGTCCCGGTGCAGCTCGGCGTGGGCGGTGAGCTGCAGGGCTGGCCGACGCTGGTGTTCGTCTTCGGGCTGCTGCTCACGGCGATCCTCGTCGCCCGCAAGACCCGCGGCGCGATCCTCATCGGCATCGTCGTGACGACCGTGGTGGCGATGGTCGTCGAGGCGGTCTTCGACATCGGGCCGTCCTTCGTGTCGCCCGAGGAGAGCAACCCCAACGCCTGGCAGCTCAACGTCCCGACCCTGCCTGACTCCGTCTTCGACCTCCCCGACCTGTCGCTGCTGGGCGACTTCTCGCTGTTCGGCGGCTTCGCCCGGGTCGGCGTCGTCGCCGCACTGCTGCTCGTCTTCACGCTCATGCTGGCCGACTTCTTCGACACCATGGGCACCGTCGTGGGCGTCGGCCAGGAGGCCGACCTCCTCGACGAGGAGGGCCGGCTGCCTGGCGCGGACCGCGTCCTGCTCGTCGACTCCCTCGCCGCCGTCGCCGGTGGGGCGGCGTCGGCGTCGTCGAACACGACCTACATCGAGTCGGCCGCCGGCGTCGGCGACGGCGCGCGCACCGGGCTCGCCAGCGTCGTCACCGGGCTGCTGTTCCTCGGCGCGCTGCTCGTCACCCCGCTGGTGTCGGTCGTGCCGTTCGAGGCGGCCTCGCCCGCACTGGTCATCGTCGGCTTCCTGCTGCTCACGCAGATCCGCAACATCGACTTCGACGACTACACGATCGCCATCCCGGCCTTCCTCACCATCGTGCTGATGCCGTTCACGTACTCGATCACGAACGGCATCGGTGCCGGCTTCATCAGCTACGCGCTGCTCAAGGCGACGCAGGGCAAGGGCCGCGAGGTCAGCCCGCTGCTGTGGGTCATCGCCGCGCTGTTCATCGTCTACTTCGCGATCGAGCCGATCGAGAACGCGCTGATCGGCTGACTCGCCTGTGAGGGAAATAGTTAGCGGGGCGAACGAGTTGCACGAGACGTGCCCCCTGCCACCGCTCCCGCCCTCGCCAGCGCCCTGCGCCTGTCGGTCATGCGGCTCGCGCGGCGGATGCGCTCGGAGCGCGCCGACACCTCGCTGACCCTCACCCAGCTCGCCGCCCTGGCGACGCTGGAGCGGCATGGTCCGCTGACCCCGCGCCAGCTGGCCCAGGCCGAGCGGGTGCAGCCGCCGAGCATGACCCGGATCGCCGCCTCGCTCGAGGCCGCCGGGCTGGCCACCCGCACCGACCACCCCACAGACGGCCGGCAGGTGCTCCTCGCCGCGAGCCCGGCCGGGGTTGGGCTGC
>JAJAYV010000063.1 GCA_026786045.1 Frankiaceae bacterium
CGCCTGGGCCCGGCCGACTGCGCTCGTCGCTGGACCCGACACCGACTCCGGAGCGACCGCCGCCGCGGCAGGAAGGCACCCGCGCGCGCGCCGACCACGACGGCACGGGCTGGCACAGGATGGCTGAGCAGCTGAGTGAGAACCCTGTGCTCAGGTGATGGGCCGGCCCGTCACCGGCAGCGTGCGCCACCGCGGCGCACGCGTGCAGGCCACCTTCGACAGCGTCACGCTCACGTGCAGCGAGAGCTTCGGCGACGAGGGCACCGCACAGGCCTGGCGTCGTGCCGTGGCCGAGGCGCTGCAGGACGGCCGGACGCCACCGGTCGCCGACGCGTGGCGATACACCCCGGCCAAGCCGGGTCCTCCTGTCGCTCACCCACCACGAGCGGCTTCGTACATCGCGCCTGGTGTTCGACAGCCTGATCAAGACCTGCCACCAGGACCGGCACACCGGCGGGCCGGAACGCGAGAAGCCGGTGACCTCCCTCTGGAACAACCGCACCTACCCGTTCCGGCCCGCTGGGCGTGACGCGCGAGGGAGGAGCAGTGCGACCGGACCGAGCCCCGCTGGGGCCGCCGGAGACGTCAGACGGCGTGCTGGACCGGGTCGAGCAGCGCGCGCAGGCGCTCGCGGTCGGCGTCGGGGACCTCGTCGGCGTAGTAGGCGAACAGGCTCTCCCGCGCGAGTTGCGCCGCACGGGGACCGTCCTGCTCGCGGATCGCCTCGAGCACCCGGGCGTGGTGCCGCAGGGACTTCTCCATGAGAGCCGGCTGGTCCTTGGCGAGCGCGATCTTCTTGGCTATCAGGCCGACGACGACGCCGCGGACGGCCTCGACGCCAACCTGGACGAGCGTGTTGCCGGCGGCGGCGGCCACGGCGTCGTGGAAGGCGGCGTCGGCGAAGCTGAACTGGGTGTAGCCGACGCTCACGTTGGCGGCCATGGTGTCTAGCGCCGCCTGCATGGCGGTGAGGTGCTCCTCGGTCCGCAGCCGCGCCGCCAGCAGGTTGGCGCTGGCGTCGAGCATCATCCGGAACTGCACGACCTCTACGAGCCGCAGCCCGTCCACGTGCATCAGCCGCGTCATGCTGCGGGTCAGCGTCGAGGGGGAGATGGTCAGCACCTCGGCGCCGAGCGGGTCGCCGGGGCGGCAGCGCAGCAGGCCGCCGCTCTCCAGCACGCGCAGGGCCTCGCGCACGGTCGAGCGGCTGACCCGGAACTGCCCCATCAGGTCCCGCTCGCTGGGCAGCCGCGCGCCGGGCTTGAGGTGGCCGCGTAGGACGGCGTCCTCGATCTGCTCGACGACCCGCTCGTAGGCGCGCACGGCACGCACCGGCTCGAAGCTGACGCCGGTCGCCATCAGCGCCTCCCGTCCGAGCGGGTCGTCCCGGGTCGCACGACCACCACGAGGGCGATCTCGAGGCCGGGACGACGGTGCACCGTGGCACCGTACGGGGTTCGAGGACCGATGCACCCCGGAAGGGCCGAGCGTGGGAGGACGCCACGCCGAGGCAGCGGGGGCCTTGACGGGTGGGCGATCCGCACGGGAGGTTGGCCCTGCACCCAGTGCTCTGGTCAGACCAGTCAGGAGTGGCGAATGCGGATCGCCTGCATCCCCGGTGACGGGGTCGGCCCCGAGGTGCTGACGGCGTCGCTGCCGGTGCTCGCGCTCGCTGCCTCCCGGCACGGCGTTGAGCTGGACCTGGTCGAGCTCGACTGGGGCGGTGAGCGGTACCTGCGCACGGGCGTCGCGATGCCGGCCGAGTCGCTGGATGTCGTGCGCTCCTGCGACGCCGTCATGTTCGGTGCGGTCGGACGGCCCGACGTGCCCGACCACGTCCTCGTCCGCGGGCTGATCATCGCCTTGCGCCAGGAGCTGGACCTCGCGGTCAACCTGCGTCCGGTCCGCAGCTGGCACGGCGTCCCCAGCGTTCTGCGCGACGCCGGCGGCATCGACCTGGTGATCGTGCGGGAGAACACCGAGGGCGAGTACGTCGGGGTAGGAGGTCGGGTCAAGCGCGGGCTCGGCGGCGAGCTGGGGCTCGAGGTGGCGGTCCACTCGCAGCCGGTCATCGAGCGGCTGGCCCGCTTCGCCTTCGACACGGCGCGCACCCGTCGGCGACGCCTGAGCCTTGTTACCAAGTCCAACGCGATGTACCACGGCTACACACTGTGGGACGAGGTGGTGGACGAGGTGGCGACCGACTACCCGGACGTCGTCTTCGAGCGCGTGCTTGTCGACGCCATGGCCGCCCGCATGGTGCAGTCGCCGAGGTCGCTGGACGTCCTGCTGTGCAGCAACCTGTTCGGCGACATCCTGTCTGATCTCGCCGCCGCGCTGGTCGGCGGCATGGGGATGGCGCCGAGCGCCAACATTCTGCCGGGATCCTCGCCCGGCGTCTTCGAGCCGGTGCACGGTTCGGCGCCCGACATCGCCGGCCGTGGCATCGCGAACCCCGTCGCCTGCCTGCTGTCCGGTGCCCTGATGCTGGAGCACGCCGGGCTGCTGCCGGCCGCCGAGTCGGTCCGCGCGGCCGTCGCGACGGCGCTGTCCGACCCGTCTCACCACACGCCCGACCTTGGCGGCACGGCCGGCACCGCCACTCTGGCGGAAGCCGTGCTGACCACGCTAGAGGCCCAGCGCGTTGACCAACCGGTGCCCGCGTCGTGACCCCGACCGTCCGGTCCGCCCAGCCGGCCCCGACCCTGCACACCGACCGCCCCGCTCGTCCCCGTCCCAGGAAGAAGGTCTGCGATGTCCCTCCCCTCCAGGCGCCGTAGGGCCCTCGCGGCCGGCGCTCTCGCGGTCGTGCTCGCGGGCTGCAGCGCAGGCTCCGGAACGTCCGAGCCCTCTTCCGGCGATCCCGCCGAGGCCGCCCCGTCGACTTTGGCCGTCGGCCTGGCTGCAGAGCCCGCCAGCCTCGACTTCACGACCACCGACGGCGCCGCCATTCCTGAGGCGCTGCTCTACAACGTCTACGAGACGCTCGTGAAGCTGGACTCCGAGAGCGGGGAGGTTGTTCCGCTGCTCGCGGAGGACTACGAGGTCAGCGACGACGGCCTGACCTACACGTTCACGCTGCACGAGGACGTCACCTTCAGCAACGGGGACGAGTTCACCGCTGACGACGTGAAGTACAGCATCGAGCGGGTGCAGTCCGAGGCTTGGACGGTGTCGCTGAAGGAGGCTATGTCGATCGTGGGCTCGGTCGAGGTGAGCTCGCCGACCGAAGTTGTCGTGAACTTGAGCGAGCCGAGCAACGACTGGCTGTACCGGATGACGACCCGCATTGGGGCGATGTTCAGCGAGACCGGCGTGGATGACCTCGCCAACACCCCGGTGGGCACGGGCCCGTACGTCTTGGACACCTTTACCCGCGGTGACTCGCTGACCCTGGCCACCCGCGACGACTACTGGGGTGAGGCGCCCGACGTCGAGGAGGTGACCTTGCGCTACTTCGAGGACGCGACGGCGATGAACAACGCCCTGCTCAGCGGGGGCATCGACGTGATCGGCACACTGCAGTCGCCGGAGTCGCTCGAGCGCTTCGCCGACGACGACCGGTTCGAGGTCCTTGAGGGCACGACCAACGGCGAGTTGGTCCTGTCGATGAACAACGCCCGGCCGCCCTTCGACGACGTCCGGGTGCGGCAGGCGGTCCGCCACGCGCTGGACCGGCAGGCGATCCTCGACACCACCTACGCCGGCTACGGCGAGCTCATCGGCAGCATGGTCCCGCCGACCGACCCCTGGTACGAGGACCTCACCGATGTTGCGCCGTACGACCCGGCGCAGGCGCAGGCGCTGCTGGCCGAGGCCGGCGTCAGCGACCTGAACGTCGCCTTCCGGATCCCGAACCTCCCTTACGCCGTCACCGCCTCGCAGGTGGTGAAGTCCCAGCTCGCGGAGGTGGGCATCAACGCAGAGATCGAGGTCCTGGAGTTCCCGGCCCGGTGGCTGGACGTGGTCTTCCAGCAGAACGACTACGACATGTCGCTGATCGCGCACGTCGAGCCGCGCGACATGACGATCTTCGCCGATCCCGATTACTACTTCGGCTACGTCGATCCCGAGTTTCAGTCGACGCTCGAGCAGGCCGGGACCGCGGACAGCGAGCAGTACGTCGAGCTCATGCGACAGGCCGCCCGTCAGCTGTCCGAGGACGCCGCCGCGGACTGGCTGTTCGTCCTGCCGAACCTGATCGTCGCCGAGCAGGACGTCCAGGGGCTGCCGGTCAACCGGGTAAGCGAGTCGTTTGACCTGACCGGGGTCACGCGGGCCTGAGAGTCCGGACCGACAGGAGAGGGAGGGCGGACTGTGCTGGTCCAGGTGCTCAGGCGGCTCGCCGTCTTCGTCCTGAGCCTCGTGGCGGCGTCGGTGCTGGTGTTCGCGTTCATGGCGGTGCTGCCCGGTGATCCGGCACAGATCGCGCTGGGCGTCAGCGCCACGCCGGAGTCGGTCGCCGCCACCCGGGCGGCCTTCGGGACGGACCGGCCGCTGGTGGTGCAGTACGCCGGCTGGGTGAGCGGGCTGCCGGTCGGGGACTTCGGCAGCTCCTACGTCAGCCGAACCGCCATCGGGCCGCAGATCCTGGACCGCGTGCAGGTCACTTTGTGGCTCGTCCTGTGCGCGACGGCCCTGGCGCTCGTGCTGGCCCTCCCACTGGGTGTGCTGGCGGCGGCCCGGCACCGCAGCGCGTCCGGCGCGGTCGTGTCCGGGGTCAGCCAGCTCGGCATCGCTGTCCCCAGCTTCCTCGCCGGCATCCTGCTGGTGACGGTCTTCGCGGTGCGGCTGGGGGTGCTGCCCTCGGGCGGCTGGGTGCCGCCGGCGCAGAACCCCGGCGAGTTCGTGCGCCACCTGGTCCTGCCGGTCGTCGCGCTGGGCGTGGTGCAGGCGGCCGTGCTGACGCGCTACGTGAGGTCCGCGGTGCTGGACGTACTGCGTGAGGACTACGTGCGCACCGCCCGCGCCAAGGGCCTCGGCCCGCTGCGTGCGCTGGCCCGGCACGGCTTCCGCAACGCCGCGATCCCCGTCGTGACCGTGCTGGCCCTGCAGGTCGCCACCCTGCTCATCGGGGCCGTCGTCGTCGAGCGGGTCTTCGTCATCCCGGGCCTTGGAAGCCTGCTGCTGGACGGGACGGCCAACCGCGACCTGCTGCTCGTGCAGGGGGTCGTCATGGTGCTCGTCGTGGCCGTGCTGCTGGTCAACCTGCTGGTCGACCTGCTGTACACGGTCATCGACCCACGGCTGCGGGCGGGCTGATGAGCACCGCACCGGATTCTCAGCCCGCTGCGCAGCCCGCGCCCGTCCTTGGCGCCCGGGGGCCTGCCGGCCGCCGGCGGGCCACGGCGGGCCTGCTGATCGGCGCCGTGCTGGTTGGGCTGGTGGTCCTGACCGCGCTGGTGTCGTTCGTCTGGACGCCGTACGACCCGCTTCAGGTCGACAGCACCGCCCGCCTGCTGGGTCCCAGCGGCGAGCACCTGCTCGGCACCGACAAGTTCGGCCGCGACACGGTCAGCCAGCTCATGCTCGGCGCCCGCACCACCCTGTTCGTCGGCTTCATCGCGGTCGGGCTGGCCGCGGTCGTCGGGATCCCGCTGGGGGTCTTCGCCTCGATGAGCACGAGCTGGCTGGGTGCCGCCGTGATGCGGGCCAACGACCTGCTGCTCGCCTTCCCCGCCCTGCTGCTGGCGATCATGTTCGGTGCCGTGTTCGGGGCCAGCACGCTGACCGCGATGGTCGCCATCGGGATCGCGACCATCCCGGCGTTCGCGCGGATCGCCCGCAGCGGAGCGCTGCAGGTGCTGAGCACCGAGTACGTCCTGGCTGCCCGGGCAGCCGGCCGACGCCGGGTCGGCATCGCCGTGCGGCACGTGCTGCCCAACATCTCCGGCCTGCTCATCGTGCAGGCGTCGGTCTCCTTCGCCATTGCAGTGCTGGCCGAGGCGGCGTTGTCCTTCCTGGGCTTCGGGACCCGCCCGCCGACCCCGTCGTGGGGGCGGATGCTGCAGGAGTCCCAGGAGTTCCTCTACCTGACGCCGCGGCTGGCTCTGGTCCCCGGCATCGCCATCGCGGTGGCCGTGCTGGGCTTCAACCTGCTTGGTGACGGGCTGCGGGACCGCTTCGACCCGAAGCTGGAGGACCGGTGACCGTGCAGCAGCACCTGCGCAAGGCCGACCCCCGGGACCACCGGGGCGCCAACCGTGACGTGGTGCTGACCGTGGACGGGCTCGACGTCGCCACCCGACGGCTCCCGCTGCTCACCGACGTGTCGTTCCGCCTGACCAGGGGCGAGCGGGTCGGCCTGATCGGGGAGTCCGGCTCCGGCAAGTCGCTGACGGCGCTGGCCCTCATGGGCCTCTTGCCGGAGGGGGTCCATGCCGAGGGGTCCGTGCGGCTCGCAGGCGCCGACCACGACCTTGTCGGGGCGTCGGAGAAGCAGATGTCCTGGGTGCGAGGGCGACGCATGTCGATGGTCTTCCAGGAGCCGATGACCGCGCTGAACCCGGTCATGCGGGTCGGGAAGCAGGTCGAGGAAGGGATGCTGCTGCACCGCACGCAGGACAGCCGACCGGCTGCCCGGGCCGCCGCCCTGGACCTGCTCGCGCGGGTGCGCCTGCCCGACCCCGCCTCGGCGGCGCGGGCCTACCCGCACCAGCTCTCGGGCGGCCAGCGTCAGCGCGTGATGCTCGCGATGGCCCTGGCGAACGACCCCGAGGTCCTCGTCTGCGACGAGCCGACGACCGCACTGGACGTGACCGTGCAGGCGCAGATGCTCGAGCTGATCCTGGAGGCCAGCGTCGAGCGGGACGCGGCGATGCTGTTCATCACCCACGACCTGCCGGTCGTCGCGACGGTCTGCCAGCGGCTTCTGGTGATGTACGGCGGCCGCATTGTGGAGTCGGGCACGGTCGAGCAGGTGCTCACCCGCCCCCGCCACCCCTACACGAGGGGGCTGCTCGCGGCGTCGGACCTCGAGCTCGTCGACGAGGCAGGTCGCTTGCGGACCATCCCGGGGACCGTCCCCGCGGCCGGGCAGTTCCCCGACGGCTGCGTGTTCCGCAACCGCTGCGACCACGAGGTCGACCGGTGCACCACCTTCCCGCCGTGGGCCGGGCAGCAGGAGCACGGCTTCGCCTGCTGGAACCCCACCGGGGAGGACGTGCGTGCCTGAGCACCGTGACGTCGGACTGCAGCGCCCGGGTGGGCAGCAGGACTGCCCGGCGGCGCTGATCGAGGTGCGCGACCTGCGGCGCAGCTATCGCCGTCAGCGCACCTCCCTGCGGCACCGTCCCGCCCCGGTGGAGGCCCTGTGCGGGGTGTCGTTCGACGTCCCGGCCGGACACCGCTTCGGCATCGTGGGCGAGTCCGGGTCCGGCAAGAGCACCCTGCTGCGGATTCTGTGCGCCCTGGACGCTCCGACCAGCGGCTCGGTTCGCTTCGACGGACAGGAGATCGGCGGGCGCCCCGAGCGGGAGCTGGGCTTCCTGCGCCAGCAGCTGCAGGTCGTCTTTCAGGACCCGATGAGCGCCCTGGACCCGCGCATGCGGGTGCGCGACATCATCGCCGAGCCGCTCATCGCCCGGCCGGAAGAGGACGCCGCGACCCGGGTGCCTGAGCTGCTGGCCGACGTAGGCCTGCCACCGGACGCCGGCGACCGGTTCCCCCACCAGTTCTCGGGCGGGCAGCGCCAGCGCATCTCCATCGCCCGGGCGCTCGCGCCCCGGCCGACCGTGCTGGTCGCCGACGAGCCCGTCAGTGCGCTGGACGTGTCGGTCCGGGCGCAGATCCTCAATCTGCTTGGGGACCTGGTCAAGCAGCACGCCCTGACCCTCGTCTTCGTCTCGCACGACCTGTCCGTGGTGCGCCACGTATGCGACACCGTCGCGGTGCTGCGCCGTGGCGAGATCGTCGAGCAGGGGACGGTCGAGCAGGTGCACTCTGCGCCGCGGCACGACTACACCAGGCGGCTGATCGGCGCCGTGCCGACTCTGCGCGGTGCACTCGCGGGGGTGACGGCCGCCGAGCTCGCGTCGGGACAGGGCCGAGGCTCCCGGCCGGCGGCCGGGACGCCGTGAGCGGCTGGCGCCCCGGCGAGGTCAACGGGC
>JAJAYV010000064.1 GCA_026786045.1 Frankiaceae bacterium
CCTGCAGCACCGGCAGCAGGCCGGCCTCCCACTCCTGGGCAGCGACCGCGAGGCCGACCCGGCCGGCGACGTGCGCCTCCTGTGCCTCCCAACGGCGCATGCCGGCACCGTGCGCCGGCGCCAGCGTCGGCGGCTCGGTGAGCTGCTCCTGCACCTCCGGCCGGACCACGGCGAAGCCGACGCCGCGCGGCCCGCACAGCCACTTGCGGCTCGTCCCGACGTACGCCGCGCAACCCGCGGGAACGGCGGTCTGCCCGAGGGACTGCGCCACGTCGAGCAGCAGCGGCACCCCGGTGGCGAGCACGTCGGCGACCGGCTGCGCGATCCCCCGCTGGCTGGCCACCTGCGGGAAGGTCACCAGGTCGAGCCCGGACGGCACCCCGGTGATCCGCCCCTGGTCGTCGACCGGCAGGACCACCAGCTCCCAGCCGCGCTCGTCAGCCAGCCGGCGCAGCGCACGGGCGTTCGCGCCGTACTCACTCGCAACCGTCCCGACCCGGGCCCCGCGGCCCAGCGGCCAGGCCGCGAGCAGCGTGGCGAAGGCGGTGCCGGCGCCGTCGAGGAAGCACAGGTCGCTGCCGGCGAGCCCGACCAGCGCCGCCAGCGCCTCGCGGCCCTCGGTGACGAGGTCCTCGACCTGCTCGGCCGCGACGTAGGCCCCGCGCACCGCCTCGCGGTGCAGGTGCGCGATCTCGGCGTCGAGCACGTCCCGCGACGGGCGGCCGGCCCCGGCGGGGTCCAGGTGCACGACGCGGGTGGGGGTGCGGGCGTCCAGCCACTCCTCGACGGTCATGGCCGCATCCTCGCCTGTGCCGCAAGCACCGCCCGTCGGTAGGCTGCCCGGTCGTGACCACCCTCTCGCTGTCCAGCTCGCCCGCCGCGTCCGCGAAGGTTGACGCCGTCGTCAT
Organism: Frankiaceae bacterium; assembly: GCA_026786045.1. Lineage (GTDB taxonomy): Bacteria > Actinomycetota > Actinomycetes > Mycobacteriales > SCTD01 > SCTD01. The sequence continues at coordinate 909 of JAJAYV010000064.1, forward strand.
CGGCGTCGTCCAGGGGCCCCGGGGCCTGGCGCTCGCACCGGGCAGCGACAGCGTCGCCGCCGCCCTCGGCAAGGGCCTGCTGCCCGCGCTGACCGGCCTCGGCGCGACCGGCCGGGCCGACGAGGTCACCCGCCTGGCGACGCTCGGCGCGACGACCGCCCCCGTGCTCGTCGCCGTCGGCCTGGGCGCCCTGCCCGCCAAGGGCGCGTCGTACGACGGCGAGGTCCTGCGCCGCGCTGCCGGCGCCGCCGTCCGCGCGCTGGCCGGATCGAAGAAGGTCGCCCTGACCCTCGGCGCCGTCGACGCCGCCGCGGTGCGCCCGGTCGCGGAGGGCGCGCTGCTCGGCGCGTACTCCTTCGACCGCTACCGCACCACCTCCGGCGACGCGACCCGCCTCCCGCGCCGGGAGCCGGTGCGCGACCTCGTGCTCGTCGTCCCCGAGGCCAAGGACAAGGCCGCCCGCGCCGCGGTCACCCGGGCCGAGGTCGTCGCGCGTGGCGTCCGGCTCGCCCGCGACCTGGTGAACACCCCGCCCAGCGACCTGCACCCGGCCGAGCTGGCCGAGATCGCGTCGACCCACGCCAAGCGGGTCGGCGTCGACGTCGAGGTGCTCGACGGCAAGGCGCTGGCCAAGGGCGGCTTCGGCGGGATCATCGGCGTCGGGCAGGGCTCGGCGCACGGCCCGCGCATGGTCCACCTGTCGTACAAGGGCGGCAAGGGCGGCGCCGGCACCAAGGTCGCCCTGGTCGGCAAGGGCATCACCTTCGACTCGGGGGGCATCTCGCTCAAGCCCGCTGCATCGATGGAGGAGATGAAGAGCGACATGGGCGGGGCCGCCGCCGTCATCGCCGCCGTCACCGCCGCCGCCGAGCTGGCGCTGCCGGTCGACGTCGAGGCGTGGGTGCCGATGGCCGAGAACATGCCCAGCGGCACCGCGATCCGCCCGTCCGACGTGCTGACCTTCCGCAACGGCATGACGGTCGAGGTCAACAACACCGACGCCGAGGGCCGGCTGATCCTGGCCGACGCGATCGCCCGCGCCTGCGAGGACGGCCCCGACGTCGTGATCGACGTCGCGACCCTCACCGGCGCGCAGCTCGTCGCGCTGGGCTCGCGGACCACCGGTGTCATGGGCAACGACGACGTGCTGCGCGACGGCGTCGTGGCCGCCGCCGGGCGGGCCGGCGAGCCGTCCTGGCCGATGCCGCTGCCGGTCGAGCTGCGCAAGGGCCTGGACTCCGAGATCGCCGACCTGGTCAACACCGGGCCGCGCGAGGGCGGGATGCTCACCGCTGGGCTGTTCCTGCAGGAGTTCGTCACCGAGGGCGTGCGCTGGGCCCACCTCGACATCGCCGGCCCGGCCTACAACTCCGCCGACGCGTACGGCTACACCCCGCACGGCGGGACCGGCGCGGCGGTGCGCACCTTCGTGCAGGTCCTCGAGGAGCTCGCCTCCGGCGCGCTGTAGTCCTCCGCCCGGCACCACGATCATCGGAAGGTCCCCAGTAGCCGGGTCCTGTGGATCCTCCGAAGATCTTGAGATCGGCACTGCGCGCCGAGCTCAGAGGGCCGGGCGGTCCGTTCCCGGCACGCCGGTCTGCCCGGCCGCCTTGCGCTTGGCCGTCCACTCGCGCATCCGCGCGGGGTAGCCGACCGCGGCCACGTCGTAGACCGGGATGCCGGCGCTCTGGCCGAAGGTGAACGCCGCCCGCGGGGAGTCCACCCGGCGGCGGGTCCACTCGCCGTCACCGGCGACGAGCACGAGCGTGGTCGCGGTGGTCGCGGTCTGCGGCTCGACGAAGCCCTCCACGCCCCGGCGGGTGGTCGCCCAGTCGGCCAGGTGGTCGAGGTCGCCCGAGCCGGCGCCACGCACGGTTCCCGGACGGCTCCTGCCGCCCGGCAGGCGGTCGCGCAACCCCACTCCGGCTCCTCCTCCTGGTCGCCCCGGGGGAATGCCCCGGGGGTCGTGCAGACCTGTACCCGTCAGGTGGAAGGATGCCAGGGGCCGCGCTGCGGAGCCCGCCGACCCACCGCACGAGCCTGAGGAGACACCACCGTGACTGAGCAGACCGTCGACCTGGTCGTCCTCGGAGGTGGCAGCGGGGGCTACGCCGCTGCGCTACGGGCCGCTGAGCTCGGCATGTCCGTCGTGATGGTCGAGAAGGACAAGGTCGGCGGCACCTGCCTGCACCGCGGCTGCATCCCGACCAAGGCGCTGCTGCACTCCGCGGAGACCGTCGACGTCATCAAGGAGGCCGGCCAGTTCGGCGTCAACGGCACCTTCGAGTCGGTCGACATGCCGGCGGTCAACGCCTACAAGGACAAGGTCGTCGAGGGGCTCTTCAAGGGCCTCACCGGCCTGGTCAAGTCCCGCAAGATCGAAGTCGTCCAGGGCCACGGCCGACTGGTCTCGCCGACCGCCGTCGAGGTCGACGGCCGCACCATCGAGGCGCGCCACGTCCTGCTCGCCACCGGCTCGGTCCCGCGATCGCTGCCGGGCCTGGAGCTCGACGGCACCCGCGTCATCACCAGCGACGACGCCCTGAAGCTGGACACCATCCCCGGCTCGGTCGTCATCCTGGGCGCCGGCGCGATCGGTTGCGAGTTCGGCTCGGTCTGGCGCTCGTTCGGCGCCGAGGTCACCATCGTCGAGGCCCTGCCGCACCTGGTGCCGCTGGAGGAGGAGAGCTCCTCCAAGCTGCTCGAGCGCGCCTTCCGCAAGCGCGGCATCAAGCAGGAGCTCGGCTCCCGCTTCGAGCGGGTCGAGCACACCGACAGTGGCGTCCGGGTCCACCTGGAGAACGGCAAGACCGTCGAGGCCGAGCTGCTGCTCGTCGCCATCGGCCGCGGCCCGGTCTCGGCCGACCTGGGCTACGAGCAGGTGGGCGTCGAGATGGACCGCGGCTTCGTCAAGGTCGACGCCTACCTGCAGACAAGCGTCCCGACGATCAGTGCGGTCGGCGACCTCATCCCGACGCTGCAGCTGGCCCACGTCGGCTTCGCCGAGGGCATCCTCGTCGCCGAGCGACTGGCCGGCCTGGCCGTCATGCCGATCGACTACGACGGCGTCCCCCGCGTCACCTACTCCTCGCCCGAGGTCGCCTCGGTCGGCATCACCAGCGCCGTCGCGAAGGAGCGCGGCTACGACGTGGTCGAGGCGACGTACGACCTGGCGGGCAACGGCAAGGCCCGGATCCTGGGTACAGCAGGGGCTGTGAAGGTCCTCGCGTCCAAGGACGGCCCCGTCCTCGGCGTGCACATGGTCGGCGATCGGGTCGGCGAGCTCATCGCCGAGGCGCAGCTGATCACCAACTGGGAGGCGCTGCCCAGCGAGGTCGCGCAGCTCCTCCACCCGCACCCGACGATGTCCGAAGCCGTCGGCGAGGCCCACCTCGCACTCGCCGGCAAGCCCCTCCACAGCCACTCCTAGGGAGCCCTCAGCACATGGCCGTCTCCGTCCCCATGCCCCGCCTCGGCGAGAGCGTCTCCGAGGGCACCGTCACCCGCTGGCTGAAGAAAGAGGGCGAGCGGGTCGAGGCGGACGAGCCGCTGCTCGAGGTCTCGACCGACAAGGTCGACACCGAGATCCCCTCCCCCGTCGCCGGGACCGTGAGCTCGATCAAGGTCCAGGAGGACGAGACCGTCGAGGTCGGCGTCGAGCTGTGCGTCATCGACGACGGCGCCGGTGGCGGCGAGGCGGCCCCCGCGGCCGAGGCTGCTCCCGAGCCGGAGCCGGAGCCGGCCGCCGCTCCCGAGCCGGAGCCGACGCCGGAGCCGGAGCC
>JAJAYV010000065.1 GCA_026786045.1 Frankiaceae bacterium
ACCGTGCCCGCGACCCCGAGGCCCGAGGCCTTGCGCGAGGCCCGGCCCGCGGCGGCCCGCCCCCAGGCCTTGGGGGCGGGGGCGGCGGCCCGCGCCTCCACCGCGATCTGCACCAGGGCGTCGACAACGCCGGTGAGCTGCGCGCCACCGGCCTCGGGCCACTGCTCGACCGGGTCGAGCGCCAGCACGCGCAGCATCCGTCGTACGACCGCCAGGGTCGCGGCGAGCGCCGGCAGGTCGCGCGCGGCCAGCAGCGCGTTGCCCGCTCGTACGCCGGAGTGGACCACGGCCAGGGCCTGCGGGACGCCGAGGTCGTCGTCGAGCGCCGCCGCGAAGTCCTCCCACGCGACCGCCGGCTCCCCCGGCTGCACGCCCTGGGCAGCCTCACCGGCGTTGCGCACGAACGTCTCGATCCGGGCGTACGCCGCCTCGGCGTCGGACAGCGTCGTCGGCGACCACTCCAGCGCGGAGCGGTAGTGGCCGGCCCCGAGCGCGTAGCGCAGCACCTGCGGGCGGACCGTCTCCAGCACGTCGTCGACCGTGGTCGAGTTGCCCAGGCTCTTGCTCATCTTCTCGCCGCTGCCGCCCGCGACGGTGACCAGGCCGTGGTGCAGCCAGTGCCGGGCGAAGGGATGGCCGGCGCAGCGGGACTGCGCGACCTCGTTCTCGTGGTGCGGGAAGACCAGGTCGAGCCCGCCGGCGTGCAGGTCGAACTCCACGCCGAGGTGGTCCACCGCCATCGCCGAGCACTCGATGTGCCAGCCGGGCCGGCCCGGGCCCCACGGCGACGGCCAGGACGGCTCGCCGGGCTTGGCGGCCTTCCACAGCGCGAAGTCCAGCGGGTCGCGCTTCTCGCCGGTGTGACCGTGGGCGACCAGCTTCTCGGACGCCCTGAGCTGCTCGGGGTCTTGTCCGGACAGCGCGCCGTAGCCCTCGACGGTCCGCACCGCGAGGTAGACGTCGCCGCCGGACTCGTAGGCGTGGCCGCGCTCGACGATCCGCTCGACGAGCGCCGTGATGCTCGGCATCGAGCCGGTGACGCGCGGGGTGGCCGTCGCCGGCAGCACCTGCACCGCGTCGTAGGCGCGGGTGAAGGCGCGCTCCATGCGCGTCGCCAGCGCCCACCACGGCTCGTCGTCATGGCTGGCGTCGTGGATGATCTTGTCGTCGACGTCGGTGACGTTGCGGACGAACAGCACCTCGAGGCCGCTCTCGAGCAGCCAGCGGTGCAGCACGTCGAGCGCGATCGCGCTGCGCAGGTGCCCGACGTGGGGGCGCGCCTGGACCGTCGGCCCGCAGACGTAGACGCCCACGCGGCCGGGGGTCAGCGGCTCCAGGGGCCGCACCGAGCGGGTCGCGGTGTCGTGCAGGCGCAGGGTCACGGGGATCGAGGCTACCGGCGGGGCCCGTTCGACCGCCGGCCGCGGTGATGGCGCGACGAGGTCTGCGGTGTGCAGCCGGCCGACCCCCTCGTCACTGTCCACAGATCCCCTGGCTCTCGGCTCCGACCGCTCGTACCCTGCCGACCATGAGCACCCTGGTCCTGGGACGTGAGCCGGTCGTCGAGGCCTGGCTCGAGGACCGCCGCGCCCGTGGCCTGGACGGGCGCGACGAGGTCTGGGAGGGGGTCTACCACGTGGCCCCGCACGAGCACGGCCGCAACGGTGCGGTGGCGATGCGGCTCGTCCTGCTGCTCGATGCGCCCACCAAGACCGTCGGCCTGCTGGCAGGAGGCTCGTTCAACCTCGGCCAGCCGAAGGACTTCCGGGTGCCGGACCTCGGCTACCACCGCGGCTCACCCGACTCGCTGTACTTCCCGACGGCGGCGCTGCTGGTCGAGGTGCTCTCACCGGACGACGAGACGTACGCCAAGTTCGGCTTCTACGCCCGGCACGGTGTCGAGGAGCTGTGGGTCGTCGACCCGCTCGAGCGCACAGTGCGGATGTGGAGCCTGGTCGGGAAGGCTCTCGAGGAGCGCGAGACGAGCGGCCTACTCGGCCTGAGCGCGGCCGCCGTGGTCGCCGGCGTCGACTGGCCCTGAGTGCCGCGGGCGCTTCCGCGGAAGCAGGTTGTCCACAGCCGGGCGCTTGTCATCGTGCGGTCGCTAGCCGGTACGAGCGGTCGCTGGTCGATCCCCGCCCCCGTAGCGTCCGCTCTTCTGCACGCTGGCGTCGTCCGGCACAGCGGACGATACGGGAGGCGCGAGAGCGCGGAGGTGCTCCAGCCCGATCATCGGAAGATCCCCAGTAGCGGGCGCCTGGGGACCTTCCGAAGATCTTGAGCGGCCATCCCTGGCGCTAGGAGTCGGACGCGGTCTCCACTCACGGCGAGACAAGGCCGGGCGCGGCTGGCGGTCAGGCGGGCACGACCAGGGCGGTGGCGATCGCGGCCAGGCCCTCGCCGCGACCGGTGAGGCCGAGGCCGTCGGTCGTGGTGGCGCTGACGCTCACCGGGCAGCCGAGCACGTCGGACAGCGCGGCCTGCGCCTCCGCCCGGCGCGGGCCCAGCCGCGGGGCGTTGCCGATCACCTGCACGGCGACGTTGCCCAGCACGAAGCCGGCGGCCTCGACCCGGCGGCGGGTCTCGGCGAGCAGCGCCGCCCCCGAGGCGCCCTTCCACTCGGGCGCGCTCGTGCCGTAGTTCGAGCCAAGGTCGCCCAGGCCCGCGGCCGACAGCAGCGCGTCGCAGGCGGCGTGCGCTGCGACGTCGCCGTCGGAGTGGCCGGCGAGGCCGTCGACGCCCTCCCACAGCAGCCCGGCGACCCAGCAGGTCCGGCCCGGCTCGAAGGGGTGCACGTCGGTGCCGATCCCCGTACGAGGCAGGTCAGCGGCCACGCAGCACCGCCTCGGCGAGCAGCAGGTCGATCGGTCGGGTCACCTTGAAGGCCTCCACGGAGCCGGGAACGGTGCGGACGGTCCCGCCGCACAGCTCGACCAGACCGGCGTCGTCGGTGGCCGCGGGCAGCCCGGCGGCGTGGGCCCGCTCGAGCACCGGCCGGGCGAAGCCCTGCGGGGTCTGCACGGCGCGCAGCGAGGTGCGGTCGAGGGTCGCCACGACGGTCGAGCCGTCGACGGACTTCACCGTGTCGGCGAGCGGCAGCACCGGCACGACCGCCTCGGCGCCGGCGCGCAGCGCGGCAACGACCGCCTCGACCAGCGACGGCGGGGTCAGGCAGCGCGCCGCGTCGTGGACGAGCACCAGCTCGACGGACGGGTCCAGCGCCTCCAGCGCCCGCCGCACGCTGTCCTGCCGCTCCGCTCCCCCGGCCACCACCACCACGTCGTACGGCGCGAGCAGCGCGGCGACGGCCTCGACGTCGTCGGCCGGGGCGGCGA
>JAJAYV010000066.1 GCA_026786045.1 Frankiaceae bacterium
CAGCGACCTGCGCACCGCGCTCGGCGCCGACACCACGTACGCCGTCGTGAAGAACACCCTCACCAAGATCGCGGCCGCTGACGCCGGGATCGAGGGCCTGGACGACCTGCTCGCCGGTCCCACCGCTGTCGCGTTCATCAGCGGCGAGCCGGTCGAGGCCGCCAAGGCGCTGCGCGACTTCGGCCGGGCGCACCCCGCCCTGGTCGTCAAGGGCGGCGTCATGGACGGCAGGTGGCTCTCCCCCGAGGAGGTCAAGAAGCTCGCTGACCTCGAGTCGCGCGAGGTCCTGCTCGGCAAGATGGCGGGGGCCCTGCTGGCCTCGCTGTCCAACGCCGTCTACCTGTTCAACGCACCGCTCGCGCAGGCTGCCCGCCTCGCGGGTGCGCTGCAGGCCAAGGCCACCGAGGACCCCTCGATCATCGGTGGCGCCGGCACCCCGGTGCCCGCCGCCGAGGCCCCGGCCGACGAGCAGACCGCTGACGCCGAGGTCGAGGCCCCCGTGGCCGAGGCCGACGCGCCGACCGCCGAGGCCGACCCGGCCGACAGCACCAGCGAGACCAGCGAGCCCACTGCCTGACCGGCTCCGGCCGTACCGCACCTCCCCGTACGCACATCCCGCCGCCATGACCTGTCTAGGCGAGCACTGAACAGAAGGAGACGCCACCATGGCGAAGCTCAGCACCGACGAGCTCCTTGAGGCCTTCAAGGAGATGACCCTGATCGAGCTCAGCGAGTTCGTGAAGCAGTTCGAGGACACCTTCGGCGTCACCGCCGCCCCGCCGGTCGCCGCTGCGGCCGCCCCGGCCGCCGGTGGTGCTGGTGGTGGCGAGGCCGCCGCCGCCGAGCAGGACGAGTTCGACGTCATCCTCGAGGCTGCCGGCGACAAGAAGATCCAGGTCATCAAGGAGGTCCGCAGCATCACGAGCCTGGGCCTCAAGGAGGCCAAGGACCTCGTCGACGGCGCCCCGAAGGCCGTCCTCGAGAAGGTCGACAAGGCCGCGGCCGAGAAGGCCAAGGCGGCGCTCGAGGGCGCCGGCGCTACGGTCACCGTCAAGTAGTCCTGCACTGCCCCCGGCTCCGGCCGGGTCGAACGTCCGAGAGGGGCGGTCCGCTGCGGCGGGCCGTCCCTCTCGTCGTACGTCCCGGCCCGGTCGTTGGTCGGTTCCGGTCTGGCCGTCCCGCGTCCGGGACCGCGTCGTTGTGCTGGGTGTCACCGGTGCACGTGCGCACCGGCGTCTCCGCGAACCGCCATCACCCGCAGGTCAGGTTGGCTGGTGGAGGCCGTCGAGCGGCTCTGACCGCCGGCGCCGCGTCCCCAGGTCGGGCCGAGGTGCTTGACGTCTCGGGCAGCGTTCGTCACCCTGTGCAGCACGTGAGGAACGCAGGCGCGCGGGGTGCAGACCCCGCCTCGACAGGCAGGTAGCCGACGGCTACACTGCATCTTTGCGCTGCCTCCCGTCATATAGCTGCTCGGACCGGATGTCCTGAGCGGTCGGTCGTGTGTGCGTGCGCCAGCCTGATGCGTCGGAGCAGCCGCGTTGCTCGTCGCCGGAAGGACCTCTCTGTTGGCTGTCACGAGCTCTGACCCCCGCAACACCAGCAACACCTCTCGGGTCTCCTTCGCGAAGATCCGTGAGCCCCTGGAGGTCCCCAACCTCCTGCACCTCCAGACCACCTCCTTCGACTGGCTCGTCGGCAACGACCCCTGGCAGGAGCGCGTCCAGGAGGGCATCGACGCCGGTCGCGACGACCTGTCGACCCACTCGGGCCTGGAGGAGATCTTCGAGGAGATCTCGCCGATCGAGGACTTCTCAGGCTCCATGTCGCTGAGCTTCCGCGACCACCGGTTCGAGCCGACCAAGTACTCCGTGGAGGAGTGCAAGGACAAGGACATGACGTACGCAGCGCCGCTGTTCGTCACGGCCGAGTTCACCAACAACACTACCGGCGAGATCAAGTCGCAGACCGTCTTCATGGGCGACTTCCCGATGATGACGCCCAAGGGCACGTTCGTGATCAACGGCACCGAGCGCGTGGTCGTCTCGCAGCTCGTGCGCTCCCCGGGCGTGTACTTCGACAAGCAGATCGACAAGGTCACCGACAAGGACACCTACTCCTGCAAGGTGATCCCGAGCCGCGGTGCCTGGCTCGAGTTCGAGGTCGACAAGCGCGACGCCGTCGGCGTTCGCATCGACCGAAAGCGCAAGCAGCCCGTCACGGTGCTGCTCAAGGCGCTCGGCTGGGACGACGCGAAGATCCTCGAGCGCTACGGCGACTACGAGTCGATGCGCATGACGCTGGAGAAGGACCACACCACCGGTCAGGACGACGCCCTGATCGACATCTACCGCAAGCTGCGTCCGGGCGAGCCGCCGACGCGCGAGTCGGCCCAGACGCTGCTCGAGAACCTCTTCTTCAACCCCAAGCGCTACGACCTCGCCAAGGTCGGCCGCTACAAGGTCAACAAGAAGCTGGGTCTCGAGCTCCCGGTCGACCAGGGCGTCCTCACCGAGGACGACATCCTGGCCACGATCGACTACGTCGTGAAGCTCCACGCCGGCGAGGTCGGCTTCGAGACCGACGACATCGACCACTTCGGCAACCGCCGCCTGCGCACTGTCGGCGAGCTCATCCAGAACCAGATCCGGCTGGGGCTGGCCCGCATGGAGCGCGTCGTGCGCGAGCGGATGACGACCCAGGACGTCGAGGCGATCACGCCGCAGACCCTGATCAACATCCGTCCCGTCGTGGCCTCCATCAAGGAGTTCTTCGGCACCTCGCAGCTGTCGCAGTTCATGGACCAGACCAACCCGCTCTCGGGCCTGACCCACAAGCGCCGTCTGTCCGCGCTGGGCCCGGGTGGTCTGTCCCGCGAGCGCGCCGGCTTCGAGGTCCGCGACGTGCACCCGAGCCACTACGGCCGGATGTGCCCGATCGAGACCCCTGAGGGCCCGAACATTGGCCTGATCGGCTCGCTCGCGACCTTCGGCCGGGTCAACGCCTTCGGCTTCGTGGAGACCCCGTACCGCAAGGTCACCAACGGCGAGGTGACCGAGCAGGTCGACTACCTCACCGCCGACGAGGAGGACAAGCACGTCATCGCGCAGGCCAACGCGCTGGACGCCTCCGGCTCCTTCGCCGCCAGCCGCGTGCTGGTCCGCAAGAAGGGCGGCGAGGTCGACTACATCGACCCGTCCGGCGTCGACTACATCGACGTCAGCCCGCGCCAGATCTGCTCGGTCGCGACCGCGATGATCCCGTTCCTCGAGCACGACGACGCCAACCGCGCGCTCATGGGGTCGAACATGATGCGGCAGGCCGTCCCGCTGCTGCGCAGCGAGTCGCCGCTGGTCGGCACCGGCATGGAGCACCGCGCCGCAGTCGACGCCGGTGACGTCATCGTCGCCGAGCAGGCCGGTGTGGTGGAGGAGCTCTCCGCCGACTACATCACCGTCATGCACGACGACGGCACCCGGCGCACCTACCGGCTGCTGAAGTTCCGCCGCAGCAACCAGGGCACCTGCGTCAACCAGAAGCCCATCGTCGAGGAGGGCTCGCGGGTCGAGGCCGGTCAGGTCCTCGCCGACGGTCCCTGCACCGACGAGGCCGAGATGGCGCTCGGCAAGAACCTGCTCGTGGCGTTCATGTCGTGGGAGGGCCACAACTACGAGGACGCGATCATCCTCTCGGAGCGGCTCGTCCAGGACGACGTCCTGACCTCGATCCACATCGACGAGCACGAGGTCGACGCCCGCGACACCAAGCTCGGCGCCGAGGAGATCACTCGGGACATCCCGAACGTCTCCGAGGAGGTCCTCGCCGACCTCGACGAGCGCGGCATCATCCGCATCGGCGCCGAGGTCGTCCCCGGTGACGTCCTGGTCGGCAAGGTCACGCCCAAGGGCGAGACCGAGCTGACCCCGGAGGAGCGCCTGCTGCGCGCGATCTTCGGCGAGAAGGCCCGCGAGGTCCGCGACACCAGCCTCAAGGTCCCGCACGGCGAGTCCGGCAAGGTCATCGGCGTCCGCGTGTTCTCGCGCGAGGACGGCGACGAGCTGCCGCCCGGCGTCAACGAGCTGGTCCGCGTCTACGTCGCCCAGAAGCGCAAGATCACGATCGGCGACAAGCTCGCCGGCCGGCACGGCAACAAGGGCGTCATCGCCAAGATCCTCCCGCAGGAGGACATGCCGTTCCTCGAGGACGGCACGCCGGTCGACGTCGTGCTCAACCCGCTCGGCGTCCCCGGCCGCATGAACGTCGGGCAGGTCCTCGAGACCCACCTCGGCTGGGTCGCCAAGACCGGCTTCAAGGTCGAGGGCGCCGACGCCAAGGGCGCCGAGCCGTGGAAGAAGCGGCTGCAGGACATCGGCGTCACCGAGTTCGCGCCCGGCACCAACGCGGCCACCCCGGTGTTCGACGGTGCCCGCGAGGACGAGATCACCGGCCTGCTCGGCAGCACCCTGCCGAACCGCGACGGCGTCCAGCTGATCGGCTCCTCCGGCAAGGCGCGCCTGCTCGACGGTCGCTCCGGCGAGCCGTTCCCGGCGCCGGTCTCGGTCGGCTACCTCTACGTGCTGAAGCTGCACCACCTCGTGGACGACAAGATCCACGCCCGCAGCACCGGCCCGTACTCGATGATCACGCAGCAGCCCCTGGGTGGTAAGGCCCAGTTCGGCGGCCAGCGGTTCGGCGAGATGGAGGTCTGGGCGATGCAGGCGTACGGCGCCGCCTACGCCCTGCAGGAGCTCCTGACGATCAAGTCCGACGACGTCCTGGGCCGCGTGAAGGTCTACGAGGCGATCGTCAAGGGCGAGAACATCCCCGAGCCGGGCATCCCCGAGTCCTTCAAGGTGCTCATCAAGGAGATGCAGTCGCTGTGCCTCAACGTGGAGGTGCTGTCCTCGGACGGCATGGCCATCGAGATGCGCGACACCGATGAGGACGTGTTCCGCGCCGCGGAGGAGCTCGGCATCGACCTGAGCCGCCGCGAGCCGTCGTCCGTCGAAGAGGTCTAGCTCCCGGACCCGGGGCTGCTGCCGCCAGTGGCGCGGCAGTCCCGGACGCCCGGCCCCCCTGTCTTTCGCACCACCCTGTAGAGAGAAGGCACCGTGCTCGACGTCAACTTCTTCGACGAGCTGCGCATCGGCCTCGCGACCGCGGACGACATCCGCCAGTGGTCGCACGGCGAGGTCAAGAAGCCCGAGACCATCAACTACCGCACCCTCAAGCCGGAGAAGGACGGGCTCTTCTGCGAGAAGATCTTCGGTCCGACCCGCGACTGGGAGTGCTACTGCGGCAAGTACAAGCGCGTCCGCGTCAAGGGCATCATCTGCGAGCGCTGCGGCGTCGAGGTCACCCGCGCCAAGGTGCGTCGTGAGCGGATGGGCCACATCGAGCTGGCCGCTCCCGTCACCCACATCTGGTACTTCAAGGGTGTCCCGAGCCGGCTGGGCTACCTGCTCGACCTGGCCCCCAAGGACCTCGAGAAGATCATCTACTTCGCGGCGTACCTGATCACGTCGGTCGACGCCGACGCGCGCCACCGCGACCTGCAGACCGTCGAGGCCGGCATGGGCGTGGAGATGAAGCGGATCGAGGACAAGCGCGACGCCGACGCCGAGGCGCGGCAGAAGAAGCTCGAGGAGGACATCGCGGCCCTGGAGGCCGAAGGTGCCAAGGGCGACGTCCGCCGCAAGGTGCGCGAGGGCGCCGAGCGCGAGCTGCGCCAGCTGCGCGACCGCGCCCAGCGCGAGCTCGACAAGCTCGCCGAGGTGCTCGACACCTTCAAGAAGCTCGAGCCCAAGCAGCTCATTGCCGACGAGACGCTCTACCGCGAGCTGCGCGACCGGTTCGGTGCGTACTTCACCGGCGGCATGGGCGCCGAGGCGCTCCAGCGGCTGCTCGAGAGCTTCGACCTCGAAGCCGAGGGCGAGTCGCTGCGCGAAACTATCCGCTCGGGCAAGGGCCAGAAGAAGGTCCGCGCGCTCAAGCGCCTCAAGGTCGTCGCGGCCTTCCTCAACACCCGCAACAGCCCGATGGGCATGGTCTTGGACTGCGTCCCGGTCATCCCGCCGGACCTGCGCCCGATGGTGCAGCTCGACGGTGGCCGCTTCGCGACCTCCGACCTGAACGACCTGTACCGCCGCGTCATCAACCGCAACAACCGCCTGAAGCGCCTGCTCGACCTCGGCGCTCCCGAGATCATCGTGAACAACGAGAAGCGCATGCTCCAGGAGGCCGTCGACGCGCTGTTCGACAACGGCCGTCGCGGTCGTCCGGTGACCGGCCCGGGCAACCGGCCGCGGAAGTCCCTGAGCGACATGCTCAAGGGCAAGCAGGGCCGCTTCCGCCAGAACCTGCTCGGCAAGCGCGTCGACTACTCCGGCCGCTCGGTCATCGTCGTCGGCCCGCAGCTCAAGCTGCATCAGTGCGGCCTGCCCAAGCAGATGGCGCTCGAGCTGTTCAAGCCGTTCGTCATGAAGCGGCTGGTCGACCTCAACCACGCGCAGAACATCAAGAGCGCCAAGCGCATGGTCGAGCGCGCCCGCCCCGTCGTGTGGGATGTGCTCGAGGAGGTCATCACCGAGCACCCGGTGCTGCTGAACCGCGCACCCACGCTGCACCGCCTCGGCATCCAGGCCTTCGAGCCCCAGCTGGTCGAGGGCAAGGCCATCCAGATCCACCCGCTCGTCTGCACGGCGTTCAACGCCGACTTCGACGGCGACCAGATGGCCGTGCACCTGCCGCTGTCGGCGGAGGCGCAGTCCGAGGCCCGCATCCTCATGCTGTCCTCGAACAACATCCTGAGCCCGGCGAACGGTCGTCCGATCACCTCGCCGACCCAGGACATGGTGCTCGGCATCTACTTCCTGACCGGCCTCAAGGAGGGTGCGACCGGTGAGGGCCGGGCGTTCTCCTCGGTGGCCGAGGCCGTCATGGCGTACGACACCGGCGCGCTGGACCTGCAGGCCAAGGTGACGATCCGGATGCGCGACCTCGCCGGCCAGGCGGCCGTCGAGGACGGCGACGTCTCGGACTACCGGGTCGAGACCACGCTCGGGCGCGCGCTGTTCAACGAGGCGCTCCCGGTCGACTTCCCGTTCGTCGACAAGGAGGTGTCCAAGCGCGAGCTGGGCGCCATCGTCAACGACCTGGCTGAGCGCTACCCCAAGGTCCAGGTGGCCGCGTCGCTCGACGCGCTCAAGGAGACCGGCTTCCGCTGGGCGACCCGTTCCGGCGTCACGATCTCGATCGAGGATGTCGTCACGCCCCCCGGCAAGGCGGAGATCCTCGAGCGCTACGAGGGTGACGCCGAGAAGATCGAGAAGCAGTACTCCCGCGGTGTGATCACCGACGACGAGCGCCGCCAGGAGCTCATCGAGATCTGGACCAAGGCCACCGCCGAGGTCGCCCGCGCCATGGAGGACAACTTCCCGAAGACCAACCCGGTCTGGATGATGGTCCACTCGGGTGCCCGAGGGAACATGATGCAGGTGCGTCAGATCGCCGGCATGCGCGGCCTGGTGGCCAACCCGAAGGGCGAGATCATCCCGCGCCCGATCAAGGCCAACTTCCGCGAGGGCCTGACCGTCCTGGAGTACTTCATCTCCACGCACGGTGCTCGCAAGGGCCTGGCCGACACGGCGCTGCGCACCGCCGACTCCGGCTACCTCACGCGCCGCCTCGTCGACGTCTCGCAGGACGTCATCATCCGCGAGGAGGACTGCGGCACCCGCCGTGGCGTGAAGATGTCGATCGGCACGCGCAACGCCGAGGGCGTCCTGGTCAAGGACACCCACGTCGAGACCTCGGTCTACGCGCGCACGCTGGCCGCCGACGCGACGAACGACAAGGGCGACGTCGTCCTCGCGGCGGGCGCCGACCTCGGCGACGTCAACATCGGCGCGCTCATCGACGCCGGCGTCGAGGAGATCAAGGTCCGCTGCGTGCTGACCTGCGACTCCAAGGTCGGCACCTGCGCGTCCTGCTACGGCCGCTCGCTGGCCACCGGCAAGACCGTCGACGTCGGCGAGGCGGTCGGCATCATCGCCGCCCAGTCCATCGGCGAGCCCGGCACCCAGCTCACGATGCGCACCTTCCACACCGGCGGCGTCGCGGGTGAGGACATCACCCACGGCCTCCCGCGCGTGGTGGAGCTGTTCGAGGCCCGCACCCCCAAGGGCGTCGCGCAGATCTCCGAGGTCGACGGCCGGATCAGCCTGGAGGACACCGCGAAGGGTCGCCAGGTCACGATCACCCCGGACGACGGCTCGGAGGAGATCTCCTACGTCGTGTCCAAGCGCGCCCGCCTGCTGTTCGAGGAGGGCGACCACATCACCGTCGGCGAGAAGCTGCACATCGGTGCGGTCAACCCGCACGAGGTGCTGCGCATCCTCGGCCCGCGCCAGGTCCAGCTCCACCTGGTGGCCGAGGTGCAGGAGGTCTACCGCTCGCAGGGCGTGTCGATCCACGACAAGCACATCGAGGTGATCATCCGCCAGATGCTGAAGCGGGTGAACGTCCTCGAGAGCGGCGCCACGGACTTCCTGCCGGGCTCGTTGGTCGAGCGCGCGGTGTTCGAGGGCGAGAACCGCCGGGTCGTGCAGGAGGGTGGCGAGCCGGCCTCCGGCCGTCCCGTCCTGATGGGCATCACCAAGGCCTCGCTCGCGACCGAGTCGTGGCTGTCCGCGGCCTCCTTCCAGGAGACGACCCGCGTCCTCACCGACGCGGCGATCCAGGCCAAGAGCGACTCGCTGCTCGGCCTGAAGGAGAACGTCATCATCGGCAAGCTCATCCCGGCCGGTACCGGCATCAGCCGCTACCGCAACATCCGGGTCGAGCCCACCGAGGAGGCCCGCGCGGCGGTCTACTCGATGGCCGGCTACGACGACCCGGAGTTCGCCTTCGGCGGCGGCGCCGGGCAGGCCGTCCCGCTGGACGACTTCGACTACGGCAACAACGCCTACCGGGGCTAGTCCTCCCGCATCGCTCGCCGGCCGCTCCTCCCTCGTGGAGGAGCGGCCGTCGGCGTTCCCGGGCCTAGGCTGGGACCATGAGCTCGGGGCAGGCGCCGTCGTACGGCTACGGCTACGGTGCGCCGGCGCCGAAGACCGAGACCAAGGCGGTCGTGGCGGTGGTGCTGGCGGTGCTGGCCTGGACGCCCACGGTGCCGTTCATCGGAGCGATCGCCGCGCTGTTCGTCGCCCGCGCGGCGCGCCGCGACATCGAGGCCAGCGGGGGAGCGCTCACCGGGCTGTCGATGTGCACCTGGGCCGTGGTGCTGTCGTGGGTGCACCTGGCATTCCTCGCCCTGCTGCTGCCCGTGCTGTTCCTGCTGTTCCTGCTGCCCTTCAGCTTCTCGTAGCCGCCTGCCGCAGTTCGCCGTACGCCTCGGCCAGCCGGGGGAGCTGCCAGCTTGCGTTAAGACCGCTCGGGTTCGGCAGCAGCCACACCCGCGACGGGCCGATCGTGCGGTCCTGCGGGCCGACGGCGGCCTTCCGCTCGCCCGTCGCGACGCGGTAGGACGACAGCCCGAGGAACGCGACCCACCGCGGCCGGTGCTGCTCGGCCAGGGCCGCCAACCGCGGCAGGCCTTCGCGCAGCTCGTCGTCGTGGAGCTCGTCGGCGCGGGCGGTGGCGCGCATGACCAGGTTGGTGATGCCGAGCCCGGCGGACAGCACCTCGCCGGTCTCGTGCGGCGCAAGCCGCCGGTCGGTCCAGCCCGAGGCGTGCAGGGCCGGCCACAGCCGATTGCCGGGGGTGGCGAAGTGCAGGCCGACGGCGCCCGACCACAGCGACGGGTTGATCCCGCACAGCAGTACCGCCAGCCCCGGCCGGACCAGGTCGGGGACGACCTTCCCGTACGCGGCCTGCAGCTCGTCCTTGGTCGGCCGCGGCGGCGGGGAGGGGGGAGGCGTCACGCAGGCGAGTCTGCCCGGGGCCGTCGCCGCGACGCCGCTCCTCCACCACGGGAGCGGCTGCCGGCGGGCGCCGTCGGTAGTGTTACCGCGAGTAACAGCGATCCGCGAGGGTGGTGTCCGTCACTCGCCACCACCATCGTCGGGGTCAGAGCCTGCGTGTCGGTGCGACAGCGGCGTTCGGAGGGCTCCGGCTTTGACCCTGCCCCGGGCGACAGGTACTGTTCCTCCTCGTGCCTGGGGCGACCCGGGCGGCAGCGCGCCCTTCGCCAGGACGATCACGCACAGCGTCCGCCTCCGAGGCGCCGCTCGGCCAGCACAGAACGCCCAGCACGAACTTGCACTCCCTGCCCGCACTTCGACAGCTGCGGACAGCGCCGGACGGGTGACACACCCGACCGCGTGGGGCGCAGGACAGGACGGTCCCACCCCGAGAAGGACGAGCAGGAGACGCTTTGCCCACGATCCAGCAGCTGGTCCGCAAGGGCCGGCAGGACAAGGTCGAGAAGACCAAGACGCCGGCCCTCAAGGCGAGCCCGCAGCGTCGTGGTGTCTGCACCCGCGTCTACACGACCACCCCGAAGAAGCCGAACTCCGCCCTGCGCAAGGTCGCCCGCGTGCGCCTGACAAGCGGTGTCGAGGTCACGGCCTACATCCCGGGCGTCGGCCACAACCTGCAGGAGCACTCCATCGTGCTCGTCCGTGGTGGTCGCGTGAAGGACCTGCCCGGCGTCCGCTACAAGATCATCCGCGGTTCGCTCGACACCCAGGGCGTCCGCAACCGCAAGCAGGCTCGCAGCAAGTACGGCGCCAAGAAGGAGAAGAGCTAGTGCCTCGCAAGGGTCCCGCCCCGAAGCACCCGGTCGTCACCGACCCGGTCTACGGCTCTCCGCTGGTCACCAGCCTCATCAACAAGGTGCTGGTCGGCGGCAAGCGCTCCGTCGCCGAGCGCATTGTCTACGGCGCCCTCGAGGGCTGCCGCGCGAAGAGCGACACCGACCCGGTGATCACGCTCAAGCGCGCGCTCGACAACGTCAAGCCGACCCTCGAGGTCCGCAGCCGCCGCGTCGGTGGCGCCACCTACCAGGTGCCGATCGAGGTGCGCGCCGGTCGCTCGACGACCCTCGCGCTGCGCTGGCTCATCCAGTACTCCCGCGCCCGTCGCGAGAAGACGATGACCGAGCGCCTCATGAACGAGCTGCTCGACGCGAGCAACGGCCTCGGCGCGAGCGTCAAGCGCCGTGAGGACACGCACAAGATGGCCGAGTCGAACAAGGCCTTCGCGCACTACCGCTGGTAGTCCTCAACGCGCCGGCGATCCCGGCACCGAGACAGGCACGTCCGCAGACCCCGGGAAAAGAGACACTGCAGTGGCCAGCAACGCGATCCTCGCCAAGACCCGCAACATCGGGATCATGGCGCACATCGACGCGGGCAAGACCACCACGACGGAGCGGATCCTCTACTACACGGGTCGCACGTACAAGATCGGTGAGGTCCACGAGGGCGCGGCCGTCATGGACTGGATGGTCCAGGAGCAGGAGCGCGGGATCACCATCACCAGCGCCGCCACCACCTGCAAGTGGCGCGACTGCTGGATCAACATCATCGACACGCCCGGCCACGTCGACTTCACCGTCGAGGTCGAGCGTTCGCTGCGCGTCCTCGACGGCGCGGTCGCGGTGTTCGACGCCGTCGCCGGGGTCGAGCCGCAGACCGAGACCGTCTGGCGGCAGGCCGACAAGTACAACGTGCCGCGGATGTGCTTCGTCAACAAGATGGACCGCATCGGCGCCGACTTCCAGCGTTGCGTCGAGATGATGCGGGACCGTCTCGATGCCACGGTGGTGCTGGCCCAGCTGCCGATCGGTGCCGAGAGCGAGTTTCGCGGCGTCCTCGACCTGCTCGAGATGAAAGCGCTCGTGTGGGACGACGGCATGGGTGAGGAGTTCGAGACGGTCGACATCCCGGCCGAGTTCACCGACGCGGC
>JAJAYV010000067.1 GCA_026786045.1 Frankiaceae bacterium
GCGCTGCACCGCGTCGGCCTGCCGCCAGACCAGCGCGACGCCGCCGACGACGAGGAGCAGCGGGGCGATGGCGGGCGAGAAGAAGCCGGCCACCTGCAGCAGCAGCAGGCCGCCGGCGCCCAAGGCCGTCAGCGCGAGCAGCTGGGCGCGGTCGTCACCGGTGCGGGCCGGCCGGACCTCGCCCTGCGGCACGAGCACCCACAGCGCGGCGTACATGAGCAACCCGGCACCGTCGGACAGCGTGAGCAGCACGAAGGCGATCCGGACCACGAGCGGCGACAGCCCGAGGTGGTCGGCCAGCCCCGCGGCCACCCCGCCGAGCGCGCGGCCGGACATCGCGCGCACCATGCGGCGCAGCGGCGGCCGGGCGCGCGTCGGTGCGGTCGGGGCGGTCACAGCAGCAGGCTCCCACCGCGCGGCCCCGTTGCGGCTCAGGGAACGACCCTGAGGGCAGGACCAGGGTCGTTCCCTGATGGCAGCAGCGGACGACCGGGCCAGAGTCGCTGCCATGACCGAGACCCTGCTCGACCCGCCCCCCAGCCCACCGCCGCCCCCGCCCCGCCTGGCCCGCGACCCCGACGAGAAGGTCGTTGCCGGCGTCTGCGCCGGGCTGGCGCGCTACACCTCGACCGACCCCGTGCTGTGGCGCGTGGCCGTCGCCGCGCTCGCCGTCTTCGGCGGCGCCGGCTTCGTGCTCTACGCCCTGGCCTGGCTCCTGCTGCCGCGCGTCGACCAGCAGGAGTCGGCCGCCGAGCGGCTGCTGCGCCGCCCGGGCAGCGGCCTGAGCGTTGCCGGCGTCGTCGTGCTCGTGCTCGCCGCCGTGGTCGTCCTTGGCATCAGCTTCGACGGCGGCCCCGGGCTCGGCGTGCTGCTCGTGCTCGGCGGGCTGGCCTACCTGGTCCTGCGCGAGCGCCGCGAGACCCCGCCCGTCTACGGCCCGGCGCCCCTGGCGACGGCGTCGTACGGCCCGTCGGCCTGGAGCGACGGAGGCGCGCCGCCGCCGGTCGTCCGGGCCCCGCGCGAGCGCTCCGTGCTCGGCACGCTCACGCTGTCGGTCACGGTGCTGGTGACCGGTGTCCTGCTGGCCCTGCGGGAGAACGGCGTCGAGAGCCTGACCGTCGCCCGCGTCCTTGCGGTCGCCCTGCTGATCGTCGGGGCCGGCCTGGTGCTCGGCACCTGGTGGGGCCGGGCGCGCTGGCTCGCGCTGGTCGGGCTGGTGCTCGCCGGGCTGCTCGTCCCGGCCGCGCTGCTCGAGGGCTCCCCCGGCTCGCTGCGCGGCGGGGTCGGGGAGCGCCCCTGGGTGCCGGCCGACGCGGTCGCCCGGGACCGCTCCTACGAGCTCGGCGCCGGCGAGGCCGTGCTCGACCTGCGGCAGCTCGAGCCGGGCAGTGCCCGCCGGGTCATCGACGCCGAGGTCGGAGTCGGGCAGCTCGTCGTTCTCGTGCCCGAGGACCTCGTGGTCCAGGTCTCGGCCGAGGTCGGCCTGGGCGAGATCGTCGTCCGCGAGCTGGACGGCTCGCGGGTCGACCGCGGCGACGAGGACGGCACCGGGCTGGACGAGGAGTTCATCGTGGGCAGCCCTGCCCGCGACGCGAACGTGGCGCTCGACCTCCAGGTCGGCGCCGGAGAGATCGAGGTGCGTCGTGTCACGTCATGACCGGGACAGCCTGTCGCTCATGGCCGGCCTGCTGCTGCTGCTGGTCGGGGGTCTCTATCTGCTGGACGACCTGACCACGATCCGGGTCGACGGCGACTGGGTTCTCCCGGTCGGGCTGGTGGTGATCGGCGCACTGGGGCTGCTCAGCTCGCTGCGGTCGGTGCGACCGGCGTCCGAGCAGCACACGCTGGAGCAGTAGCCGATAGCCGGCGCCCGCCGAGCAGCCTAACGGCGCGCGAGGGGCGCCGTAGCGTGGGCCCACGTGCAACCCCTCCCCCTCGCCGACCCGGGCGCCCCCGACCTGCGCAGCCCGGCGCGCTTCCTGCTGCGGGTCCTGCGGCTGCAGGCGTGGACGGTCGCCGGCGGGGTGCTGTTCGGCGTGCTGTGGATGTCCTGCCAGGCCGTCGTGCCCTACGTCCTCGGCCGAGCCGTGGACGAGGGCGTCGCCGGCCGCGACGGCGACGCGCTGCTGCGCTGGGCCCTGGTGCTGCTGGCGATCGGCGCTGTCCAGGCGGGCGCGGGCGTGAGCCGGCACCGCTTCGCCGTCAGCAGCTTCCTCATCGCCTACTTCCGCACGACGCAGTGGGTTGCCGCCCAGTCGGTCCGGCTCGGCGCCGACCTGCGGCGACTGACGTCGACCGGCGAGGTCGTCAGCGTCGGGACCACCGACACGCTCGCCGTCGCGCGCGCTCTCGACGTGACCGCCCGCGGCGCCGGGTCGGTCGTGGCGTTCGCGCTGGTGGCCGTGCTGCTTCTGTCGTCGTCGGTCGCGCTCGGGCTGGTCGTCCTCGTCGGGGTGCCGGTCTTCAGCCTGGTCATCGGCCCGGCGCTCAAGCCGCTGCACCGCCGGCAGGCCGTGCAGCGCACCGACCTCGGCCGGCTCACGACCCTCGGCACCGACACCGTCGCGGGGCTGCGCGTGCTGCGCGGCGTCGGTGGCGAGGCGGCGTTCGTCGACCGCTACCGGCGGGAGTCGCAGCGGGTACGCGCCAGCGGGGTGCAGGTCGCCCGCAGCCAGTCGCTGCTCGACGCGGCGCAAGTCCTCGTCCCCGGCACCTTCGTCGTGATCGTGACGTGGCTGGCCGCGAGATCTGCTGTGCAGGGGCAGATATCGGTGGGTGATCTGATCGCCTTCTACGGCTACGCCGCTTTCCTCGTCACTCCCCTGCGCACCGTCACGGAGGCCGCGGACAAATTCAGCCGCGCGCTGGTCGCCGGCCGGCGGATGACCGCGCTGCTGTCGCTGGCGCCGTCGCTGGGCGAGTCCTTGCGCCCGGTCGAGCCTCCTACGCCCCTGTCGCCGCTGCACGACATCCGCTCCGGCCTGGTCGTGCGCCCCGGGGTGCTGACCGCGGTCGTCAGCGCCGACCCGGCGGCGGCGAGCGCACTCGCCGACCGGCTGGGCCGCTACGTCGACGCCGAGGTGCGGTGGGGCGGTGTGCGGCTGGCCGACCTGCCCCTGGAGGTCGTCCGCGCGCGGGTGCACGTCGTCGACCAGGACGTGCAGCTGCTGAGCGGCCGGCTGCGCGACGAGCTCGGGCCCGGCGACGCGACCGCGGCCCTGCACGCCGCGTGCATGGCCGACGTCCTGGAGGCGATGAGCGACGGGCTCGACACGGCGCTCGAGGAGCGCGCCCGGCAGCTGTCCGGCGGCCAGCGCCAGCGGCTGGTCCTCGCCCGCGCCCTCACCGCCGACCCCGAGGTGCTGGTGCTCGACGAGCCCACCAGCGCCGTGGACGCGCACACCGAGGCGCGCATCGCCGACCGGCTGCGCGAGCTGAGGGCCGGCCGTACGACCGTGGTGCTGACGAGCAGCCCGCTCGTGCTGGACCGGGCCGACGAGGTGGCGCTGCTCGTCGACGGGCGGGTCGCCGCCGTCGGCACCCACCGCGAGCTGCTGTCCGACGATGCCTACCGCGCGACGGTCCTCCGCACGGAGGTGAGCGCATGACGCTCCTGCCGGTCGCGAGCCCGCGCGACGTCCGCTCCTACGCAACAGGTCTCGCGCGCCGGCACCCGCGCGCCCTCGCCCTGTCGCTGCTGCTCTACGCCGGCGCCGCCCTCGCCGGGCTCGTCGCGCCGCGGCTGCTCGGCGCGCTCGTCGAGTCCGTCGAGCAGGGCACGACCGTCCAGTACGTCGACCGCATCGCGCTGCTGCTGGCGCTGGCAGTGCTCGTGCAGACCGCCCTCACCAAGTGGTCGCGGACGATCTCGCTGGTCCTGGCCGAGCGAGTCTTCGCCGACCTGCGCGAGGACTTCCTCGAGCGCGTGGTGGCGCTGCCGCTGTCGACCGTGGAACGGGCCGGATCGGGAGACCTGCTGAGCCGCACCACCTCCGACGTCGACACCCTCGCCAAGACGGTCCGCTACGCCGTGCCCGAGGTGCTCGTCGCGACCGTGACCGTGCTGCTCACCGCCGTCGCTGCCCTCGTCGTTGCGCCGCTCGTGGCCGTGGCGATGCTCGTGTCGGTGCCGGTGCTGTGGCTGTCCACCCGCTGGTACCTGCGCCGGGCGCCGCAGGGCTACCTCGCCGAGAGGGCGGCGTACGCCACGGTGACCGCCGGGATGGCGGAGAGCGCCGAGGCCGCGCGGACGATCGAGGCGCTCGGCCGGCAGGCGGAGCGGGTGGCGCGCACCGACGACGACATCACCACGGCGTACGCGACCGAGCGCTACACCCTGCGGCTGCGCACGATCTGGTTCCCGATCGTCGACCTGTCGTTCGTGACGCCGCTCGTAGGCGTGCTGCTGCTCGGCGGCTGGCTCTACTCCCGCGACCTCGCCACGCTCGGCGAGGTCACGACCGTCGCGCTGTACGTCCAGCTGCTGCTCGACCCGCTCGACCGGCTGCTGGGCTGGCTCGACGAGCTGCAGGTCGGGGCGTCGTCCCTGGCCCGGCTGGTCGGCGTCGCGGACGTCCCCGACGACCGCGCCCCGTCCGGCGCCGAGCCCGACGGCGAGGAGCTGCTGGCCCACGACGTGCGCTTCGCCTACCGCGAGGGGCACGACGTGCTGCGCGGGCTCGACCTGGCCGTCCGGCAGGGCGAGCGTCTGGCCGTGGTCGGGCCGTCCGGCGCGGGCAAGTCGACGCTCGGCCGGCTGCTGGCCGGCGTGCACGGTCCCCGCACCGGAGCGGTCACACTCGGCGGCGTGCCCGTGCTCGACCTGCCGCTCGAGCGGCTGCGCACCGAGGTGTCGCTGGTGACGCAGGAGCACCACGTCTTCGTCGGCTCGGTCGCCGAGAACCTCTCCCTCGCCAAGGAAGGCGCGACCGACGACGAGCTGTGCGCGGCCCTCGAGGCCGTCGACGCGCTCGAGTGGGTGCAGGCGCTGCCGGACGGCCTCGAGACCGCCGTCGGTGCAGGCGGTCTCGTGCTGACGCCCGCCCAGGCTCAGCAGGTCGCGCTGGCCCGGCTCGTGCTCGCCGACCCCCACACGCTGGTGCTGGACGAGGCGACGTCGCTGCTCGACCCGCGCGCCGCGCGGCACCTGGAGCGCTCGCTCGCCGCGGTCGTCACCGGCCGGACCGTCGTCGCGATCGCGCACCGCCTGCACACCGCGTCGGACGCCGACCGGGTCGCGGTCGTCGAGGACGGGCGCGTCACCGAACTCGGCAGCCACCACGAGCTGCTCGCGCTCGGCGGCTCGTACGCCGCGCTGTGGGCGTCCTGGCAGTCCGAGACGGTGGCCGGGTGACCAGCCGCCCCGCGGCCGGCGGCGGTCGGTGGGTGAGCGTCTCGCCCGAGCGGCTGCAGCGCTGGCTGGACGGCTTCGCCGCCCGGCACGGCCACGTGACCCGCACCTTCGACGTGCGGGTCGTCCGGCTCGAGGCCGAGGACGGCGCGGTCGCCGAGGTCGAGGTGCCGTTCCCGCCGCTGGACGGCGCGCTGGTCGAGCATGCCCTGCGTGACCGGCGGGTGGGCGTGCTGCTGGTCCGCCTCGGCGGCAGCGCGGTCGGCGTCTTCGAGGGGCCGCGACTGGTGGTGTCCAAGGTGACCACCCGCCAGGTGCACGGCCGGTCCGCGGCGGGCGGCCAGTCGCAGCAGCGCTTCGCCCGCCGCCGCGAGGGCCAGGTACGCATCGCACTGCAGGCGTTCACCGACACCGCGGCGCGGGTGCTCGTACCGGAGGCACCAACACTGGACGCGGTGGTCGTCGGCGGCGAGCGGACAGCCGTCGACGAGGTGCTGGCCGACCGGCGCCTGGAGCCGCTGCGACCGCTCGTGACCGGCCGGCTGCTGGACGGCCCCGACCCGCGACTGAAGGTGCTCGAGGCGTCCTACGAGCAGCTCCGGGCCGTCTGGATCCGCGTCCTCGACCCGCGCTGACCGGGATCAGCCGGTGGGCGGCTCGTCCTTGCCGGCC
>JAJAYV010000068.1 GCA_026786045.1 Frankiaceae bacterium
CAAGGACGACTTCCTGTTCGACGACGTGCTGTGGGTCAAGCGGGCCAAGCAGGAGCACGACGCGTTCTGCGAGACGCTGCGCGAGCAGGGCGTGCAGGTGCACATGTTCGAGGACCTGCTGCACCAGACGGTGCTGCTGCCAGACGCCAAGGCTCACCTGCTCGAGCGGGTCTTCGACGAGCGAGTCTTCGGTCCGATGGCGGTCGACGCGCTGCGCAACGCCTTCGACGCCATGGACGATCAGCTGCTCACTCGCCACCTCATCGGGGGCATCTCCAAGAGCGAGGTCCTCGAGCGTGTGCTCGAGCCGAAGTCGCTGGCCTTCCGAGCGATGCAGCCGGACGACTTCGTGCTGCCGCCGCTGCCCAACCACCTGTTCACCCGCGACACGTCGGCCTGGATCTACGGCGGCGTCTCCATCAACTCGATGCGCAAGAAGGCGCGGATGCGCGAGACGCTGCACTACGAGGCGATCTACCGCTGGCACCCGCTGTTCGCCGATGCGCCGTTCCAGACCTGGTCGACCGGCACGGCCAACGGCGTCGCCACGACCGAGGGCGGCGACATCCTCGTGCTCGGGCACGGCGCGGTGCTCATCGGGATGAGCGAGCGCACGACGGCGCAGGGCATCGAGCGGCTGGCCCGGGAGCTGTTCGCCCGGGGAGCGGCCGAGCGCATCGTCGCCCTCGACCTGCCGCGCTCGCGCGCCTACATGCACCTCGACACGGTCATGACGATGGTGGCCGAGGGGACCTTCACCAAGTACGCCGGGCTCGGGATGCTGCCGTCGTACACGATCACGCCCGGCCCGAACGACAAGGAGCTCGAGGTCACGGCCCACCCCGCGAAGGACATGCACACCGCGATCGCGCAGGCCATGGGACTGCCCAGCATCACGGTGCTGACGCCGACGCAGGACGTCTGGTCGGCGGAGCGGGAGCAGTGGGACGACGGATGCAACGTGCTGGCCGTCCGTCCCGGCGTCGTCGTCGCCTACGAGCGCAACGTCACGACGAATACGTTCCTGCGCAAGCACGACGTCGAGGTCGTCACCATCGCCGGCAACGAGCTCGGCCGGGGGCGCGGCGGACCGCGCTGCATGACCTGCCCGATCGAGCGCGACAGCGCATGAGCGCGACCGCCACCACCACAGCAGGGGGACGAGCCATGACGACGTCGTTGCGCGGTCGGAGCTTCCTCAAGGAGCTCGACCTCACCCCGGCGGAGTGGGAGGGGCTGCTCGTCCTGGCCGCCGAGCTGAAGGCAGTCAAGAAGGCCGGGCAGGAGCAGCAGCTGCTGCGCGGTCGCAACCTCGCCCTGATCTTCGAGAAGACCTCGACGCGCACCCGCTGCGCCTTCGAGGTGGCCGCGTACGACCAGGGCGCGCACGTCACCTACCTCGACCCGACCGGCTCGCAGATCGGGCACAAGGAGTCGATGAAGGACACGGCGCGGGTGCTGGGGCGCATGTACGACGGCATCCAGTACAGGGGCTCGGCGCAGGCGCTGGTCGAGACGCTCGCGGAGTTCAGCGGCGTCCCGGTCTGGAACGGCCTGACCGACGAGTGGCACCCGACCCAGTCGCTCTGCGATGTGCTGACGATGCGCGAGCACGTGAAGGCGGAGCGGATCACGGTCGCCTACCTGGGCGACGCCCGCAACAACGTGGGCAACTCGCTGCTCGTCGGTGCTGCCCTGTCGGGCATGGACGTGCGCATCGTCGCACCGGAGGCGCTGTGGAACGACGACGAGGTCGTAAGGCAGGCGCGTGAGATCGCTGTGCAGACAGGTGGTTCCGTCACCGTCACGAGTGACGTGGCGGAGGGCGTGGCCGGCGTCGACGTCGTCTACACCGACGTCTGGGTCTCGATGGGCGAGCCCAAAGAGGTCTGGGACGAGCGGATCGCCCTGCTGCGCGACTACCAGGTCACGATGGACGTGCTGCGGGCGACCGGCCGCCCCGACGTCCGCTTCATGCACTGCCTGCCGGCCTTCCATGACCGCAGCACCGTGGTGGGGGAGCAGGTGTTCCAGAAGACCGGGCTCGACGCGCTCGAGGTGACCGACGAGGTGTTCGAGAGCGAGCACTCGATCGTCTTCGACCAGGCCGAGAACCGGATGCACACCATCAAGGCCGTGCTCGTCGCGACGCTGGCCGGCTGAGGTGCGCATCGTCGCCGCGCTGGGCGGGAACGCGCTGCTGCGCCGCGGCGAGAAGCCCGACGCGTCGGTGCAGGCCGCGAACGTCGTGCGCGCCGTCGCGGCGCTCGCGCCGCTGGCCGAGGAGCACGAGCTGGTCCTGACGCACGGCAACGGACCGCAGGTCGGCGTGCTCGCCCTGCAGAGCGCATCGGACCCGCAGCTGACCACGCCCTACCCGTTCGACGTTCTCGGGGCGCAGACCCAGGGGATGATTGGCTACTGGCTGCTGCAGGCGCTGCAGAACACCCTGCCCGGCCGCCAGGTCGCGGCCATCATCAACCAGACCCTCGTGTCGGCAGCCGACCCCGCTTTCGGTAATCCCACCAAGTTCATCGGCGAGGTGTACGAGGAGCAGCGCGCGAAGGAGCTCGCGGAGCAGCGCGGCTGGACCGTGAAGGCGGACGGCGCGGGCTGGCGCCGCGTGGTCGGCTCGCCGCGCCCGCAGCGGGTGGTGGAGACGCGGCTGATCCGGCTGTTGCTCGGCAGCGGAGCCGTCGTCGTCTGCGCCGGCGGCGGAGGCGTGCCGGTGATCCGCGACGAGACGGGGCGGCTGTCGGGTGTCGAGGCGGTCGTCGACAAGGACCTGACGACCTCGGTGCTCGCCGAGGCGCTGGACGCCGACGTGCTCATGATCCTCACCGACGTGCCGCACGTGCTGCGCCGCTACGGCCAGCCCGACGAGGAGCCGGTGCTCCGGGCGACGCCGGCGTCGCTGCAGGCGGAGGACTTCGCCGCCGGGTCGATGGGTCCGAAGGTCGACGCGGCGTGCCGGTTCGTCGAGGTCACCGGCGACATGGCGGCGATCGGGCGGATGGAGGACGCCGTGGCGATCCTGGAGGGACGCGCCGGGACGATCATCACCCCGCGCGGGAAGTACGGGGGTCCGGGCGACCTGTCGCCGCGGCACTGACGGCAGCGGGTCGTCACGTCCCCGGGCGCGCCCAGCGGGCGATCGCCCGGTCGTCGAGCTGCACCTCGTCGGCGACGACGCCGTGCTCGAGGGTGCGGCGCTCCGGCAGCTGCGACTCGGCGAGCAGGCCGAGCACCTGCAGGTTGTCGTCGTAGAAGTCGGCCGTCAGCCGCTGCGCGCCCTGCTCTGCCGCGCGCTGGACCGCCCGTATGACGAGCTCCCGCCCGAGCCCGACGCCCTGCCAGGCGGGGTCGACCGCGACGGCGACCTCCACGGCGGGCCAGGTGCGCTCGCCCTCGTAGCGGGCGATGCCGATCCCGGTGCCGCGGTCGTCGAACGCCGCAAGGGCGAAGCGGCGCTCGTAGTCGACGGTGACCAGCCGGGCCAGGTCACGCGGGGACCGGGGAGGAGCGCCGCCCAGGAACCGGCGACGCAGCGTGTCGCGGTCCGCGCGGGCGATCGCCGCTGACAGCTCGGCCTGGTCGTCCGGGACGACCGGGCGCAGGTGGGCGCGGCGGCCGTCCGCCAGCTCGACCTCGGCCTCGCACTCGACCGGGTAGCCGACGGGACGGCTGGCGCTGTGCTGCCTG
>JAJAYV010000069.1 GCA_026786045.1 Frankiaceae bacterium
GGTCGTGGTCGCGCACGCAACCATAGCGCGATCATTAGCGTTACTCAACGCGGCCCAGAAGAAAGCAATAGCATGAGCACCACAAACATAACCACCCGGAACGCGCCGGGCGCCCCCCCCCCCCCCCCCCCCCCCCCCCCGCGGCGCATCCGGACCCGTCCTCCCGGTCGGGACCGGCGAGAGCGACCGGTACGGCCCGACCCGGCTGTTACAGTCGCCGTCACGGGCAGCCGCACCGCTCGCAGCCCTGACCACTCCCCGCCCCGCCGTGCTCCTCGCGCGAGGGGCCTCTCGACCCGCCCGCGCCCCGCGCGGACGGACGCCAGGAGGAGCCGTGCTCACCGCCTTCGGTCGGGCCTTCAAGACGCCCGACCTGCGCCGCAAGATCCTCTTCACGCTGTTCGTCATCGGGATCTACCGGCTCGGCTCGTTCATCCCCGGCCCCGGCGTCTCGTACGTCGCAATCCAGGACGCGCTGCGCAGCACGGAGGGCGACTCCCTCTACGGGCTGGTCAACCTCTTCAGCGGCGGCGCACTGCTCCAGCTGTCGGTCTTCGCGCTCGGGATCATGCCGTACATCACGGCGTCGATCATCCTGCAGCTGCTCGTCGTGGTCATCCCGCGGCTCGAGGAGCTGAAGAAGGAGGGCCAGGCCGGCCAGGCGAAGATCACTCAGTACACCCGCTACCTCACCGTGGCGCTCGCGGTGCTGCAGTCGACCGGCATCATCGCGCTGGCCCGCTCGGGTCGGCTCTTCCCGGACGCCAGCATCAACGTCATCCCCGACGACTCGCTGTTCCGCATCCTCGTGCTCGTCATCACGATGACGGCTGGCACCGCGGTCATCATGTGGCTCGGCGAGCTCATCACCGACCGGGGCGTCGGAAACGGCATGTCCGTGCTGATCTTCACCTCGATCATCAGCTCGATCCCCGGCCAGGCGGTGAACCTCTACCAGTCCGAGAACGGCCCGTTCACCCTGGCGGCGATCGCGCTGCTCGCGCTCATCGTCATCACCCTGGTCGTCTACGTCGAGCAGGCCCAGCGCCGCATCCCGGTGCAGTACGCCAAGCGGATGATCGGCCGGCGCGCCTACGGCGGGACCTCGACCTACATCCCGCTCAAGGTGAATCAGGCCGGCATCATCCCGGTGATCTTCGCCAGCTCGCTGCTCTACCTGCCGCAGCTGCTGAGCAACGTGTGGACGAGCAACGCGACCTTCACCCGCTTCATCAACACCTACCTGGTCGACCCGGGCAACCCGGTCTACCTGCTGATCTACTTCGGCCTGATCGTGTTCTTCACGTTCTTCTACGTGGCCATCACGTTCAACCCGGTCGAGGTCAGCGACAACATGAAGAAGTACGGCGGCTTCATCCCCGGCATCCGCCCGGGCCGGGCGACGGCCGAGTACCTCGACTACATCCTGACCCGCATCACGTCCTTCGGCGCTGTCTACCTCGGCCTGGTTGCCGTGCTGCCGTACCTGCTGTTCGGCCTCACCGGCGCCGGCGACCAGATCCCGTTCGGCGGTGCGGCGATCCTCATCATCGTGGGCGTCGGCCTCGAGACGGTGAAGCAGGTCGAGAGCCAGCTGATGCTGCGCAACTACGAAGGCTTCCTGCGCTAGTGCGCCTCGTCCTGGTGGGTCCACCTGGAGCGGGCAAGGGGACGCAGGCCCAGTTCATCGCCGAGCACTGCGGCGTGCCCAAGATCAGCACGGGGGACATCTTCCGGGCGAACGTCAGCGAGGGCACCCCGCTCGGCGTGCAGGCCAGGGCCTTCATGGACCGCGGCGATCTCGTCCCCGACGACGTGACCATCGAGATGGTCCGCAACCGGCTGGCCGAGCCCGACGCGCTCGAGGGCTTCCTGCTCGACGGCTTCCCGCGCACCGTGCCGCAGGCGCAGGAGCTCGACGACATCCTGCGTGACGTCGCCGAGACCAAGCTCGACGTCGTGCTCGAGCTGGTCGTCGACGACGACGAGGTCATCCGCCGGCTGTCCGGCCGCCGGACCTGCCGCACCTGCAACCACATCTGGCACGTCGACTTCGACCCGCCGGCCGTCGAGGGCGTGTGCGACATCGACGGCGGCGAGCTCTACCAGCGCGAGGACGACAAGGCCGAGACGGTCACCAACCGGCTCGAGGTCTACGCCGACTCGACCGCGCCGCTGGTTGCCTTCTACGCCGAGCGCGGCCTGCTGGTCGGCATCGACGCGACCGGCCCGGTCGACGACATCACCCAGCGCGCGATCGACGCGCTCCGCCCGTTCGAGCACGGCTCGACCCGGCAGCCGCACGCCTGATGGCCCGTGGCACCCGGCGCCCGCGCGGCGTCACGGTGAAGACCCCGGAGCAGGTGCAGCTGATGCGGGCCGCCGGGCTGGTCGTCGCGCGCACGCTGGAGCGCGTCGTCGCCGCTGTCCGCCCGGGCGTGACGACCGGCGAGCTCGACCGGATCGCCGAGGAGTCAATCCGCGGCGAGGGCGCGGTCCCGAGCTTCCTGGGCTACCACGGCTTCCCCGGCTCGATCTGCGCCTCCGTCGGCGCCCAGGTCGTGCACGGCATCCCGGGCGACCGGGTGCTGGCGGAGGGCGAGCTGCTCAGCGTCGACTGCGGCGCGATCCTGGCCGGCTGGCACGGTGATGCCGCGGTCACCGTCGCGGTGGGGGAGTGCGCCCCCGAGCTGCTCGCGCTGTCGGCGGTCACCGAGCAGGCGCTGTGGGCCGGCATCGCCGCGGTGCACCCCGGCGGCCGGTTGTCCGACGTCGGCCACGCCGTCGAGACGGTGGTCCGCCCGCACGGCTACGGCCTGCTCGAGGACTACACCGGCCACGGCATCGGCACCGCCATGCACGAGCCGCCGTACGTCCCGAACCTCGCGCCCGACGGCCCCGGCCGCGGCATGGTCCTTGATCCCGGCATC
Source organism: Frankiaceae bacterium (assembly GCA_026786045.1). Lineage (GTDB taxonomy): Bacteria > Actinomycetota > Actinomycetes > Mycobacteriales > SCTD01 > SCTD01. Next base: position 2,931 of record JAJAYV010000069.1, read on the forward strand.
GTCCTGGCCGTCGAGCCGATGGCGACCCTCGGTGCGCCCGACGTGGCCGAGCTCGACGACGGCTGGACCGTCGTCACGACCGACGGCGCGCAGGCCGCGCACTGGGAGCACACCGTCGCCGTCACGCCGGACGGCCCGTGGGTGCTCACCGCGCTCGACGGCGGGGCGGGCCGGCTCGGCACGCCGGTGCCGGCGGCGTGATCTCGCCTTGTTTGTGATCCCGGCCCGGCGGACGTAGGCTCGTCGATCGGACTGCGCTCCGGCGCCGCGTCCTGCCCTTGAACTCCCGGGCGGACGGTCTGCACACCCTGCACGAGACGTCCCTTGCACGACCTGCACCACCATCCTGCACGCAACACGACGACGGATCGCGGAGGACATGCCGAAGAAGGACGGGGCCATCGAGATCGAGGGCCGTGTGGTCGAGCCGCTGCCCAACGCCATGTTCCGGGTGGAGCTGGAGAACGGTCACAAGGTGCTCGCTCACATCAGCGGCAAGATGCGGCAGCACTACATCCGCATCCTCCCCGAGGACCGCGTGGTCGTGGAGCTCTCGCCCTACGACCTGACCCGCGGCCGCATCGTCTACCGCTACAAGTAGATCAGGAACTGAAGACAGTGAAGGTCAAGCCGAGCGTCAAGCCGATCTGCGACAAGTGCAAGGTCATCCGTCGCAACGGCCGCGTCATGGTCATCTGCTCCTCCACCGCGCGCCACAAGCAGCGGCAGGGCTAGGACTGCAGCGCAGCACCACCCCCGCACTCCACCCGCCTCGCTCGAGGCGGCACCACCGGTCGGAGGCCGGTGCCCCCCCAGGGCTGGGAGGGACGGAGACGCACCAGACCTCCGCGTACCAGGAAGAGAGAACAGCCCGCATGGCACGTCTTGCCGGCGTCGACCTCCCCCGCGAGAAGCGGCTCGAGATCGCGCTCACCTACATCTTCGGGATCGGCCGCACCCGCGCCCAGAAGACCCTGGCGGAGACCGGGGTCAGCCCGGACGTCCGCGTCAAGGACCTCTCCGATGACGACCTGGTCAAGCTCCGCGACTGGATCGACGCCAACTACAAGGTCGAGGGCGACCTGCGCCGGGAGATCGCGAGCGACATCCGTCGTAAGATCGAGATCGGGTCCTACCAGGGCATCCGGCACCGCCGCGGCCTGCCGGTCCACGGCCAGCGCACCCACACCAACGCCCGGACCCGCAAGGGCCCGAAGAAGACCGTCGCCGGCAAGAAGAAGCCGAAGAAGTAGTGGCGACTATGCAGAACGCCACCGACCACCTCAGCCTGGAGAAGTAGATGCCCCCCAAGACCCGCACCGGCGCCGGTGTCAAGAAGGTCCGGCGCAAGGAGAAGAAGAACATCGCCCACGGGCAGGCCCACATCAAGTCGACGTTCAACAACACGATCGTCTCGATCACCGACCCCCAGGGCAACGTCATCAGCTGGGCCTCGGCCGGACACGTCGGCTTCAAGGGCTCGCGCAAGTCGACGCCGTTCGCGGCGCAGATGGCGGCCGAGAGCTGCGCCCGCAAGGCGCAGGAGCACGGCATGAAGAAGGTCGACGTCTTCGTCAAGGGTCCCGGCTCCGGCCGCGAGACCGCGATCCGCTCCCTGCAGGCCGCCGGTCTCGAGGTCGGCGCGATCCAGGACGTCACCCCCGTGCCGCACAACGGCTGCCGCCCGCCCAAGCGTCGCCGAGTCTGAGAACCAGGAGAAGCTGAAGACATGGCCCGTTACACCGGTGCAGACTGCCGCCGCTGCCGTCGCGAGAAGATGAAGCTGTTCCTCAAGGGCAGCAAGTGCGAGTCCCCGAAGTGCCCGATCGAGATCCGCCCCTACCCCCCGGGCGAGCACGGTCGCGGTCGCACCAAGGACTCCGAGTACCTCCTGCAGAAGCGCGAGAAGCAGAAGTGCGCCCGCATCTACGGCGTGCTCGAGAAGCAGTTCCGCGGCTACTACGAGGAGGCGAACAAGAAGACCGGCAAGACCGGTGAGAACCTTCTGATCATCCTCGAGAGCCGTCTCGACAACGTCGTCTACCGGGCCGGCTTCGCGAC
>JAJAYV010000070.1 GCA_026786045.1 Frankiaceae bacterium
GGGCTGCTCAGCTACGACCACGGGGTGCTGAAGCACATCAGCGATCCGCTGGCGGCGCTGCCGAGCCTGCACCCGGCCTGGGCCACCTGGGTGGCCCTGGTGCTGTGGACCTCGCGCCGCCGCTGGGTGCGGGTGCTCGGCCTGCTGCACCCGGTGCTGACGCTGGCGGCGGTGCTGATGACTGGCAATCACTGGTACGTCGATGCGGCGGCCGGTACGGCGCTGACCCTGCTCGTGGTCGTGGTCGTGCGTCTTGTCTGGCCTGCCAGCCCGCCCACCGACGGGGAGGGCGCCCACCGAGCTGCGCGACGAACTCGCCGACGTGCCAGTGCCGAAAGGCCGGCTGCTCCGTGGCGCTGACCAGCGTTGATCGGGGCGCCGCCCGCGCGGTAGTCGTCGGCTTGGTCTAGCTGCTGCAGCAGAGTGCGGCAGGCGTCCGCGACCGACGCCGGCACCTCGTAGGCACGCCCGACCGGACGCCCTCGCGATCACGGAGGACGAGATGGACAAGCTGCTGCTCACCCCGACCGAGGCCGCCACCGCCTTGGGCATCGGACGGTCCAAGGTCTACGAGCTCATGCAGACCGGTCAGCTCCGGTCGGTCTACATGGGCGAGCAACTGCGCACAGCCAGCTGAGGTTCTCCACAGATGCGATCCACGAGCGCCCGGGCCCAGGTCGTACGGGATGAGCACCCCGACGGAGGTGCGTCGTGACGCGACGGTGAGCCGGTGAGGGGTCGATTCTCAAGGACCCCAAGAACGGGCGCTGGTGGGCCTTGGTCGATGTCGGTTCTGACGCGGCCGGGCGGCGACAGCGCAAGAAGGTCTCCGGCCGCAGCCGGGCCGAGGTGCTGCTGAAGATGCCCGAGGTGCAGCGCGACGCCGAGGACGGTCTGGCTTCCGGCGGGCGGCACCTAACCGTCGCCGCGCTCGCCGAGGAGTGGCTGCGGCACCGCAGCGGCGAGCTGTCCGCCAGCACGCTGGAAGTACGAACGTGGGCGGTGCGCCAGCACCTGGTGCCCGCCCTCGGCGCCCGCCGGGTCCGGCAGCTCAGCGCCGAGGACGTGTCGCTGTTCCTGCAGGACCTGGTGGTCGCCGGCTACGCCCGGGGCCAGCCTGGACAAGGTTCGCGGCGTCCTCGTCCAGGTCCTCCGGCACGCCGAGCGGCAGGGCCTGGTCGCCCGCAACGTCGCCGCACTCGTCCCGACACCGGCTAGACCTCGAGCCGAGGGGCGGTCGCTGACCGTCGAGCAGGCGCGGCTCCTGCTGGAGGCGCGCACGGCCACCCGCTCGAGGCGTCGTTCGTGGATGGCCTGACGTGTGGGCTTAGGCCTGGGGAGCTGCTCGGGCTGGGCTGGGACAACGTCGACGTCGACCAGGGCCTGCTTCGTGTCAGCAGGGCGGTCAACCGCGTGGGCGCTCAGGTGCAGCTGGGCCCGACCAAGACCGCCTCGTCGCGGCGGCAGCTGCGACTGCCCGCCGCCGCCGAGAACGCTCTGCGGGATCACCGAGCGCGCCCGCTGGCCCAGCAGAGGCTGATGGGGGAGCACTGGCAAGACCTCGGACTGGTCTTTCCGACCGGCCGCGGGAGCTTGCTCGACCCCGCCAACCTGCGCCGGTCCCTGCGCACCGTCACCGAGCAGGCCGGCCTCGGGCGCTGGCACCCCCACGAGCTTCGGCACTCCGTGGCCAGCCTGCTGTCCGCGGCCGGCGTGCCGCTCGAGGAGGTCGCCGACGTGCTCGGGCACGCCAGCACCCGGGTGACCTACGCGACATACCGACACCGCACGACGCCGAGGCGGCCGCCGGGCCGATGGACCAGCTGCTGCTATCGCCCCGAACCTGATATCTGATAATCTGATGTTTATGCGCACTGTGACAGCCACCGAAGCGAGCCGATCCTTCGCCGCGTTGCTCGACGAGGTCGAGCGCGGAGAGACCGTGGTCGTCACCCGCGGTGGCAAGCGAGTTGCCTTCATCGGCCCGGCCTCCGTCGGCAACGGGGCCGAGGTCATGGCACTGCTCTCCCTCGACGTTGACGAGGACTTCGCCGCCGACATCGCCGCGGCCCGCGGCGCCGTGACGCTGGAGGCGCCGGCGTGGCCCGCCGACTGATCCTCGACACCGGCGTCCTGGGCGCGGCTGAAAGGGCCCGGGCGTCGCTGGGCGAGGTGGTGCGACCGGACGATGACGTAGCCATCGCAGCTGTCTCGGTCGCTGAGCTGCGGACGGGCGTCGAGCTCGCGTCCGCGAACCGGCGGGACGCCCGCGAGGCCTTCCTCGAGCAGGTCCTGAGGCTGATCCCGGTCGAGAGCTACGACGTGGCAGTGGCGCAGGTTCACGGCTCGCTCCTGGCGGTCGTCCATCGAGATGGCGTCCAGCGCGGGGCCCACGACCTGATCATCGCGGCGACGGCCGCGGCGACGAAGCGCACTGTGGTCACCCTCGACCGCGGCGCCCGCTTCGGCGACCTCCCTGGCGTCGAATGCCTCGAGCTCAGCTGAGGATCGACGGGTCCTCACGTCTCAGACCAGGTGCCGTTCGGCCTGCGGGCACGCCCGCACGTTCGTGAGATGCGGCGTGCGGTGCGGTCTGTACGCGGTCGTGGTTCCGCACCAGCGGCGGGTGCAGGCGACCATCGGCGCGGACGAGATCCGGGCGCCAGGTCGGCAGCCGCTCGACGTCCGGACGACCCGGCGCGGACGGTTCCAGACGACCCCGAACGGCGGTGACTCTGCGAGGTAGGTGGCTACCACTTTGGCTACCAGTAGTGACTTTGTGATCTTGCGGGGGGAGCCACACCCCCTCTGACCTGACGTTTTCGTGTGGGCGATACAGGACTTGAACCTGTGACCTCTTCCGTGTCAGGGAAGCGCGCTACCAGACTGCGCCAATCGCCCGAGCGTGTTCAGTTGTGGCCGTCCGTCACTGAGAGGCCGGGGCGGGAATCGAACCCGCGTACAGGGCTTTGCAGGCCCTTGCCTAAGCCACTCGGCCACCCGGCCAGACGTTCGGTGCCCCCACAGGGGGCGCCTTCCGAGCGGATGACGGGATTCGAACCCGCGACCCCAACCTTGGCAAGGTTGTGCTCTACCACTGAGCCACATCCGCATGCGCCACCGACCTGTGCAGGCCTGGCGACGGGAAGAACCCTAGCAGAGCCGCTCAGGTCTCGGGCTCTGCCCACAGCAGGAGGGCGAGCTCGGCATCGACGTCGACATGGCTGCTCTCGCCGCCCGTGGGGACCGCCTGGTAGGTCCGGCCGAGGAACTCCATGAGGTCGCCCAGCGGCACCTCGAACAGGGCCCGACCTGACGGGGAGGACAGCGAGAGGCAGACGACCGCGCCGGTGTCGCCGGCGGACGGCCACACCTGGACGTCGCCCTCGCCGGCGGGCACGGAGACGCCGTCCGAGAGCAGCTGCCGGGCGAAGGTCCACTGGACCACGTCGCCCCCGGCCGCGCCGGTGTGGAAGGCCACGGTCACGGCGTAGGGATCCGTCACGTCGTAGTCGAGGTCTGCGCGGACGGGGAGCGCGGCGGCTCCCGGGACGACGAGGCGGAGCTGGAGCTCCGAGCTGACCGAGGTCGGGCGGGTGGTCATGGCTCGGGCCTCTCCAACGTGGGGGCCGGCGCGGCCCCGTCTGGTCTCCGGGTTCCCCGCTGGCGCCGCCGCTGAACCCCGCGAGGGGCGGGGGAAGGGAGCTTTCACCCGTACGGCGGGGTCGTCCGCCCCGTCTCCGTGCAGCGACGACCGGTTCGCGGCGTACGATCACGCCTCTTGTGACGCACGCCGCGGCCGGCCACCCATCCGGCCGTTCCCCGGCTGCGAAGACCCAGGGTGAGGACCTCGATGACGCTGCCGCGACCGACCGGGGCGTCCGCGGCCGCAGCACCGGTCGCCGTGCCGATCGGCGCCGACTACGAGGGTCAGGACGACCGGTCGCTCGTCGCGCAGGTGGCCGAGGGCGACGGCGGGGCGCTCGAAGCCCTCTACGCCCGCTACGGCCGGGCCTGCTACGGCCTGGCCCGGCGCATCCTCGTCGACGAGCAGCTGGCGCTGGACGCGGTGCAGGAGGTGTTCCTCACGGTCTGGCGGGACGCCTCGCGGTTCGATGCCACGCGCGGCGCCTTCTCGACGTGGCTGCTGTCCATGACCCACCACAAGGCGGTCGACAGCGTCCGCCGCGAGGAGAACCTTCGCAAGCGGCGCACCACCGACGAGGCGCTCGAGGTCACCGAGTCCGACGCGCCCCGCGTCGAGGACGCCGTGTGGTCGCTGCTGCGCCGCGAGCGGGTACGCGAGGTGCTCAGGACGCTGCCCGAGCCGCAGCGCGAGGCGCTGACGCTGGCCTACTTCGGTGGCTACACGCAGCGCGAGATCGCCGGGCTGACGAGCACCCCGCTCGGCACCGTCAAGACCCGGATGCTCGCCGGGATGCGCCGGATGAAGGAGTCCCTCGACGGGATGTCGAACGCCGCCGGCGGCCAGGAGCCGCCCGACCGGAGAAGCGGACGATGACGCGGCACGACGAGCACGTGCGCTTCGAGGAGCTGGCGGCCGGCCACGCGCTGCACGCCCTCGAGCCCGAGGACGAGCAGCTGTTCCGCGCCCACCTGGCCGGCTGCGCGCGGTGCGAGCGCGCCCTCGACGAGCACGCCGGCGCCCTGGCCCACCTGGCCTACGCGCCGGACGCGGCTGAGCCGCCGCCGTCGCTGCTAGAGGGGATCCGGGCTGGGGTGCTGGCCTCCGGACGCGAGGCGAGCTTCCCGTCGCCGGTCGTCGAGGAGCAGCCCGTGCAGCTCGACGAGGTGCGCCGCCGCCGTGATGCCTCGCGGCTGCGCCGTGCCGGCACGCTGACCGGCATCGCGGCCGCCGCCGCACTCGTCGTCAGCCTCGGCGTGTGGAACGTCGGGCTCCGGCAGGACCGCGACGCCCAGGCGGAGTTCAGCGCGCGGATATCGGCGGCGGTCAGCCAGCTGCGCGACGAGGACACCGAGACGGTCCCACTGCGCGGTGGGGCCGGCGAGGTCGTCGCCGTTGCGCTGGTGCGCGGCGACGAGATGTCGCTGGTGCTCGACGGCCTTCCTGTCAACGACGCGGCGACGACCTACGTCGTCTGGAGCGAGAGCAGCCTGGGGGACAAGTGGGCGGTGGGCGCGTTCGACGTGACCATGGACGGCCTCGACGTGCGGGATGGCCTGCGGCTGCAGACGAGCGTCACCGACGTCACCCGCTACCTCGTGACGATGGAGCAGGGGGACAGCGCGCCGGCCATCCCCACGCTCCCGGTGCTCGCCGCCGGGACCGTCTGAGCCGTGGAGACCGCGGCGACCACGGGCGTGCGGCAGGATGGTGCGGTGAGCACCGCCGAGTCGACCGCATCGCGCGGGTGGAAAGCGAAGATGCGCCGCACCCCTGGCGGGGCGCTCACGGTGAAGATAATTGTGCTCGTCTCGGGGCTGCTGTTCATCCTGCTGGGCCTGGCCCTCGCGGCGCTCCCGGGACCGCTGACCATCCCGCCCATCCTGCTCGGGCTGTGGATCTGGTCGACGGAGTTCGCCTGGGCCGACCGGCTGCTCGAGCGCGCCAAGCGCAGTGCCCGGGAGGCCTGGGAGAACGCCAAGCGCAAGCCGGTCATCACCGGGCTGATCACCGTCAGCGGCCTGGTCGCCCTGGGCGTCGGGCTGTACTTCGCCGCCCGCTACGACCTGGTGGACCGGCTGCTCGAGCTCGCCGGCCTCCGGTAGTCTGGCCGCCGCACCACAGCACGTCCCGGACGTATAGCTCAGTTGGTTAGAGCGCACGCTTCACACGCGTGAGGTCGCAGGTTCGAGTCCTGCTACGTCCACACCCGACATCTCCGGCGGAGGTGCCTGTGCTCGCGGTACACCCGTCCGAACCGGTGATGCCTCCCAGGTCGCCCGCACGCTCGCCGGGGCCGCATCGCCGCTGCCGACGAGCGGCGAACTCGGCCAGCCCCAGGTTGGCCGGCGCGGACGCCTGGGCCCGGCCGACTGCGCTCGTCGCTGGACCCGACACCGACTCCGGAGCGACCGCCGCCGCGACAGGAAGGCACCCGCGCGCGCGCCGACCACAGCGGCACGGGCTGGCACAGGATGGCTGAGCAGCTGAGTGAGAACCCTGTGCTCAGGTGATGGGCCGGCCCGTCACCGGCAGCGGGGGCCCCCCCGGCGCCCCCGGGGCCGGCCCCCTCGCCCCCGGCCACCGCCCCGGGCGGGGGGGGGGGCCCTCGCGGCTGATGGCGGGGCGCCGGGTGGGTGCCCGGGTGGCGTCGGGGGCCGCCCCGGGGGCGCGGGGGGGCCCCCCGCTGCCGGTGACGGGCCGGCCCATCACCGGAGCACAGGGTTCTCACTCAGCTGCTCAGCCATCCTGCGCCAGCCCGTGCCGTCGTGGTCGGCGCGCGCGGGTCCCTTCCTGCCGCGGCGGCCGTCGCTCCGGAGTCGGTGTCGGGTCCAGCGACGAGCGCAGTCGGCCGGGCCCAGGCGTCCGCGCCGGCCAACCTGGGGCTGGCCGAGCTCGCCGCGCGTCGACAGCGGCGACGCGGCCCCGGCGAGCGTGCGGGCGACCTGGAAGGCAGCACCGGTTCGGACGGGTGTACCGCGAGCACAGGCACCTCCGCCGGAGATGTCGGGTGTGGACGTAGCAGGACTCGAACCTGCGACCTCACGCGTGTGAA
>JAJAYV010000071.1 GCA_026786045.1 Frankiaceae bacterium
CGTGAGCGCCCGCAGCCCCGCGCTGCTGCGGACCGCGCACCTGCTGACTGGCGACCGCGGCCACGGCGAGGACCTGCTCCAGCAGGCGCTCGAGCATTCGGCGGCGGCCAGGGGCTGACCTTCGACGAGCTGCTGGCGCCGCCGGCCGACCCGGCCGAGCTGGCCGGCCGGATGGCCGAGGCGCAGGGCGGCCGCCCCGTCGAGGAGCGGGTCCTGGACCAGGTGCGGCAGCTGCTCGCGCGCAGCCCCGCCCTGCAGCCGGTCCGGCGGGCGCTCATCGAGGCGGCGCTGCAGCAGAAGGGCACCCGCCTGGTGCGGGACCAGCGGGACAGCCGCGGTCGACCCGCCTTCGTGCTGGAGCACACCGACCGCGACGGCGCGGTGCTGCAGCTGTTCGTCGAGGCGCAGGGCTACCGGCTGCTGGAGGAGCGCACCGTGGTCGGCCCGGACTTCCCGACGCCGCCGACGGAGGGTCCCGTCTCGCCGGAGGACCTGCGGTATGAGACGGGCCAGGAGCTGTACCGGGAGACCTTCCTCCGCTGGAGCACCGAGGCCCCGCCCACGGGCTGAGGACCCGCGCCCGTCAGGACTCGACCAGCGTCAGTGGGCCGCGCTCCCGCACGGGCGTGGGTCGGGAGGCGAGGCCGTCGAGCGCGACGAGGGCCTGCCACAGGTCGCCGACCTGCACGATCTCCATGCCGGCCGGGCCCACGCCGCTGCCGGACGGCACGATCGCCCGGCGGAAGCCGAGCCGAGCCGCCTCGCTCAACCGGCGCTGCATGCTCCCGACCTTGCGGAGCTCCCCCGACAGGCCCAGCTCGCCGAGCGCGAGCACGTCGACGGGCAGCGGCCGGTCGTGCACGGCGCTCGCGACCGCCAGCGCCACGGCGAGGTCGGCGGCGGGTTCGGTGAGGCGGATGCCGCCGACGGTGGCGGTGTAGACGTCGTTGCCTTGCAGCTTGACGGCCCCGCGTCGCTCGACGATCGCGAGGACCATGGCCACCCGCGCGCTGTCGAGCCCGGAGACCGCCCGGCGCGGGTTGACGGCCGGCGTCGGGGCGACCAGCGCCTGCACCTCGGCGAGCATCGGCCGCCGGCCCTCGACCGTGACGGTCACGCAGGTGCCGGCGACCGGCCGGCCGCGGTCGGACAGGAACAGCCCGGACGGGTCGGGGAGCCCGGCGATGCCGGTGTCGGTCATCTCGAAGCAGCCGACCTCGTCGGCCGGGCCGAAGCGGTTCTTGACCGCCCGCACCAGGCGCAGCGGGGAGTGCCGCTCGCCTTCGAAGTGCAGGACGACGTCGACGAGGTGCTCGAGCAGTCGTGGTCCGGCGATGGCCCCGTCCTTGGTGACGTGGCCGACCAGGACCGTCGCGATGCCGCGCTCCTTGGCCAGCCCGATCAGGGCTGCGGCCACGGCGCGCACCTGGGTGACACCGCCGGCGCTGCCCTCGACCTGCGCGCTCGCAACGGTCTGGACGCTGTCCAGCACCAGCAGCGACGGCTGGACCGCATCGACATGCGCGACGACGGCGGCCAGGTCGGTCTCGGCGGCGAGCCAGAGCGAGGGGGCGAGGTCGCCGGTGCGCTCCGCGCGCAGCCGGACCTGGGCCGCTGACTCCTCGCCCGTGACGTAGAGGACGGGCGCGCCGTCGCGGGCGGCCCGCGCGGCGACCGAGGACAGCAGCGTGGACTTGCCCACGCCGGGCTCGCCGGCCAGCAGCACGACCCCCCCGGGGACGAGCCCGCCGCCGAGCACCCGGTCGAGCTCGTCGACCCCGGTCGGGACGGCGCGGGCGGCCTCGACGTCGACGTCGCCGATCGGGACGGCGGGCGAGGTGACGGTCCCGGGGGCCAGGCTCACCCGGGTGGCGCCGACCTCGACGATCGAGCCCCACGCCTGGCACTGCGGGCACTGGCCGACCCACTTGGCGACGGTCGCGCCGCACTCGCCGCAGCGGTGGGCCGGGCGGTCACGTCGTGCGGTGCTGGCGGCCATGGCGCGGACGCTAGCCGCGGGATCGGACAGCGCCGCGGCGCCGCACCGCAGGTGGGGACGGGGGGCTAGCCGCCCGACTCCTCGCCGCCCTCGCTGTGGCCGCCGGCCGGTGCCTGCAGGGCCGGCTCCTCGCCGCCCTCCTCGTACTCGCCGGTGTAGATGTCGCGGTCACTCTCGCCGGTGAGGGCGATCGGCACGAGGATCTCGCTGGTGCCGTTGTCGGCGAAGCGAAGCGTCATCGAGACGTACTCGCCGGTCCGGACGGCGCGGCTCAGCCCGCGCAGCTCGAGCGTCACGGTGTCGCCGGTCGAGCCCAGCCCCGGGACCTCGAGCTCGCCCTCCTCGCCGTCGGCCAGCACGACGACCTCGTCCGCGGCGTCGGACGTCACCTCGACGAGGCGGTCGTCCTCGGGGCTGGCGTTGGTCACCGTGATGGTGGCCGTCGCGTCGTCGCCCTCCTCGTAGACGTCACCGCGCGACGGCGCCTCGATGCCGACGTTGCGGATGGCGAGCGAGCCCACCGTGGTGTCGGTCGAGCCTCCCTGGTCGCGCTCCTGGTAGGTCTGCGCGTCGAGGCCGGCGCCGCAGGCGGACAGGCTCACGAGGGCGGCGGTCGCAGAGAGCGCGGTGGCCAGGCGGTGGGGGTGGCGGCTCACGGAGTGGCTCCCTGGGCGAGAAGGGGGAGGTCTGCGGCGATGTCGGACGGCCGCACACCCCCCGGGTAGAGGACCGGCAGGCGGTCCGAGGTGTCGAAGGCGAAGATCACGTTGGCGTGCCCCACACCGTATCCAAGCGGCCCGGCGTGGGTGTGGTCGGCCGTCCCCGGCTTGTGCTCGTGCTCATCCGGCCGGCCCGGGAGCGTGGGGATCGGCCCCTCCCGGCCGGCGGGCGCGGTCCCGGTCGCCTCCTGCGCGGCGTCGACCTCGGCCTGGGTGCCGACCAGGCCGACGTAGTCCTGCGAGAAGCCGTCCAGCCAGCGTCGGAGCACCGGCGGGGCGTCCCGCTCCGGGTCGGTGGTGACGAAGACGACCTCGACCTGGTCGCGCAGCTCGGCCGGGCTGGACCGCAGCGCCGCGGCGATGTCGGCCATCGCGGTCGGGCACTCGTCCGGGCAGTTCGTGTAGCCGAAGTACAGCAACGTCGGCCGGCCCCTCGTCTCTGCCTGGAAGTCGTACGACGCGCCCTCCGTCGTGCGCAGGACGAAGTCGGGGCGGCCGGGCACCGGCTGCGGCTCGACGCCGTGGAAGGCCGCCGCCTCCGCCGTGGCCGGGGCCGCGGCTGGGGAGGCCGTGCCCGCGCACCCGGTGAGCAGGAGGCCGGCGCACAGCGCGCCGAGCAGGGGGCGGGCGGACATGGCGCCCATCCTCTCAGGCGGGGACCAGGACGTCTCCGCGGGCGACGAGCAGCCCGACGCTCAGCACCGCGACGACGATCGCCGCCCGGAACGGGTCCCGCGACCCCGGCACCCGCGCGCGCCACAGCCCCCACGC
>JAJAYV010000072.1 GCA_026786045.1 Frankiaceae bacterium
GCCCAGAGCAGCCCGACCGGGGCGGCCACGAGCAGCGTGACGGCGGCGGCGACCACCCCGGCCCGGACCTCCTCGCCGACCGGTACGCGCTCGGCGGCGGGGTCGTCGACCGGCACCCCGAAGGCGGCGACGGCGACAGCAGCGCGGCGGGGGTCGGGCGCCGACCAGGAGGTGCTCACGGCCGGCGTCAGTGCCAGAGGCCGGCGGTGCGCCAGACGAGGATGTCGAGGATCCGCAGCCGGGTGACCGGGGAGCCGTTCTCGGCCGCGAGCTCCTCGAGCGCGTCGAACCCGTCGGACTCGGCCCGCAGGTCGTCGCGCATCTGGCGGCACAGGTCGGCGATGAAGTCGGCCCAGGCCCGGTCGGTGGAGCGGGGCAGCACCCCGGGCGCGGTGTAGGCCTCGAAGATCCGCGAGTCGTAGAGCGGGACGAGGTCGGGGCGCTTGCGGTGCAGCACCTTGGACACGACGGTGCCCCGCACCCCGCGGCCGGCGTAGCGCGGCTCGTCGAGGATCCCGAACAGGCCGGCGACGCACAGGACGTGGTCCTCGTCGGCGTCCTGCAGCGGCACGGCCGGCAGGTCGGCGACGGCCTCGAGCGCCGGCAGCATCTCGCGCAGCAGCGCGAAGCGGCCCTCGTCGATGTGCACGCCGATGAGCGCGGGCGCGAGCAGGTCGCCGTCGACCAGCTCGGCCGAGCCGTTGGTCTCGAGCCGGTCGTAGGCCGGGTAGGCGTAGCCGTTGCGGACGTCGAGGTAGTCCAGCAGCACCTGGTCGGGCTGCTCGACCACCAGCGTCCCGGCGCACAGCCGGAGCTCGCCGACCCCGGCAGCTCGGGCGGGGGCTGCGGGTCGGATCACGCGCTCCATGCGCGAGACGCTAGCCGGGTCAGGCGCCGGTGGGCAGGCAGCCGGTCCCGAGCAGCGCCTTGAGGTCGGCGAACAGCGCCGGGGTGGCGGTGACCCGCAGCCGGTCGTCGAGCCGCACGACGGTGGTCTTGCCGCCGCCGACGAGCTGCAGGTGCACGTCGGTGGTGCCCGGGTGGGAGGCGAGCACCTCCTTGAAGCGCTCGACCACCGGCGGGGTGCCGCGGGGCGTCGGCAGCGACACCACGACCGGCCCGCGCGGGCCGACCGACAGGTCCGGCACGGTGATCTCGTTGCCGATGATCTTCGGGATGTCCTCGCGCTTGTCGACCCGGCCGCGCACCAGCACGACGGCGTCCTCGACGAGGTGGACCGCGGCGTTGACGTAGCTCTGCGGGAAGAACATCACCTCGACCGCGCCCTCGAGGTCCTCGAGGGTCACCAGCGCCCAGGGGTTGCCCTGCTTGGTCATCTTGCGGGTGACGCTGGACAGGATCCCGCCGACCGTGATGGTCCGGCCGTCCTCGACCTCGCTGATCTGCGACACCGGCAGGTCCACCGCGCCGGCCAGCACGTGCTCGACGCCGAACAGCGGGTGGTCGCTGACGTACAGCCCCAGCATCTCGCGCTCGTAGGTGAGCAGGACCGACTTCTCCCACTCGCCCATCGGCACGAGCACGTCGAACAGCCCGCCCTCCCCCGGCTCGGCGTCACCCTCGCCCATCGAGCCGAACAGGTCGAACTGCCCGATGGCCTCCTTCTTCTTGGTGTCCATGCACGCCTCGATCGCCTCGGCATGCACGTGCACCAGCCCCTTGCGGCTGTGCCCGAGCGAGTCGAACGCGCCGGCCTTGCACAGCGACTCGACGGTCTTCTTGTTGCAGGCGACCGCCTCGATCTTGCGCAGGAAGTCGCCGAAGTCGGCGAAGCGGCCCTTGCCCTCGCGGGTCGCGACGATGGAGGCAACGACGTTGGTGCCGACGTTGCGGATCGCCGACAGGCCGAAGCGGATGTCGGTGCCGCGCGGGGTGAAGTCGCTGTCGGAGTCGTTGACGTCGGGCGGCAGCACCTTGATGCCCATGCGCCGGCACTCGGCGAGGTAGAGCGCGCTCTTGTCCTTGTCGTCCTTGACCGAGGTGAGCAGCGCCGCCATGTACTCGGCCGGGAAGTTGGCCTTGAGGTAGCCGGTCCAGAAGCTGACCAGCCCGTAGCCGGCGGTGTGGGCCTTGTTGAACGCGTAGTCCGAGAACGGGACCAGGATCTCCCACAGCGTCTTGATCGCGGCCTCGGAGTAGCCGTTGGCCTTCATCCCGCCGGAGAACGGGACGTACTCCTTGTCGAGGATCTCCTTCTTCTTCTTGCCCATCGCGCGGCGCAGCAGGTCGGCGGCGCCGAGCGAGTAGCCCCCGAGCTGCTGGGCGATCGCCATGACCTGCTCCTGGTAGACGATCAGCCCGTAGGTGTCACCCAGGATCTCGGCCAGCGGCTCCTCGAGCTCCTTGTGGATCGGGACCACCGGCTTGCGGCCGTTCTTGCGGTCGGCGTAGTCGTTGTGGGCGTTGGCGCCCATCGGACCGGGCCGGTAGAGCGCGAGGACGGCCGAGATGTCCTCGAAGTTGTCGGGCTTCATCGAGCGAAGCAGCGCGCGCATGCCGGGGTTGTCGAGCTGGAAGACGCCGAGGGTGTCGCCGCTCGCGAGCAGCTCGTAGGTGGGCCGGTCCTCGAGCGGCAGCGTCTCGAGGACGATCTTCTGGCCGTTGCGGTTGGCCTCGACGTGCTTGAGGCAGTCGTCGAGCACGGTGAGGTTGCGCAGGCCCAGGAAGTCCATCTTGAGCAGGCCGAGCGACTCGCACGCACCCATGTCGAATTGGGTGATGATCGCGCCGTCCTGCTCCCGACGGTGGATCGGGATGACGTCGAGCAGCGGCTCGCGGCACAGGATGACGCCGGCGGCGTGCACGCCCCACTGCCGCTTGAGGCCCTCGAGGCCGCGGGCGGTGTCGACGACCTGCTTGGCCTCGGGGTCGCTGTCGTACAGCGCGCGGAACTCGCCCGCCTCGCCGTAGCGCTTGTGGCTCGGGTCGAAGATCCCGGCCAGCGGGATGTCCTTGCCCATCACCGCCGGCGGCATCGCCTTGGTGATCCTGTCGCCGGTGGCGTAGGGGAAGCCCAGCACGCGGGCGGCGTCCTTGACGGCGGCCTTCGCCTTGATGGTGCCGTAGGTGATGATCTGCGAGACGCGCTCCTCGCCGTACTTCTCGGTGGCGTAACGGATCATGTCGCCGCGCCGGCGCTCGTCGAAGTCGAGGTCGATGTCGGGCATCGAGATGCGCTCGGGGTTGAGGAAGCGCTCGAACAGCAGCTTGTGCTGGATCGGGTCCAGCTCGGTGATCGCGAGGGCGTACGCCACCAGCGAGCCGGCCGCCGAGCCGCGGCCCGGGCCGACCCGGATGCCGGCCTCGTGGGCGTAGCGGACCAGGTCGGCGGTCACCAGGAAGTAGCCCGGGAAGCCCATCTGGCAGATGACGTCGACCTCGTAGTCGGCCTGCTTGACGTGGCCCTCGGGCGCGCCGCCGGGGAAGCGCCGGGCCAGTCCCTCGTGCACCTGCGCGCGCAGGAAGGTCTGCTCGTCGTAGCCCTCCGGGACGGGCACGCGCGGCATGAGGTCGCGCCCCTCCTGGAAGTCCATGGAGCAGCGCTCGGCGATGAGCAGCGTGTTGTCGCAGGCGTCGGGGAACTCGCTCCACAGCGCCCGCATCTCCTGCGGGCTCTTGAGGTAGAAGTCCTGGGCGTCGAACTTGAAGCGCTGCGGGTCGGCCATCGTCTTGCCCGACTGCACGCAGAGCAGCACCTCGTGGGCCTTGGCGTCCTCGGGCGCGGTGTAGTGCAGGTCGTTGGTCGCGACGAACGGGATCGCGAGGTCCTTGGCGAGGCGGATGAGGTCCTTCTGCGCCCGGCGCTCGATCGGGATCCCATGGTCCATGAGCTCGCAGAAGAAGTTGTCCGCGCCGAAGATCTCGCGGTACTCCCCCGCCGACCGCTTCGCGGCCTCGTAGTTGCCCATCCGCAGGTAGGTCTGGATCTCGCCGGACGGGCAGCCGGTCGTCGCGATGAGGTCGACGTTGGGCCGGACGTGCTCGGCGAGCAGCTCCTTGTCCATGCGGGGCTTGTAGTAGTAGCCCTCGAGCGAGGCCAGCGAGCTCAGCTTGAACAGCCGGTGCATGCCCTCGGTGCTCGTCGCGAGCATCGTCATGTGGGTGTAGGCGCCGCCGCCCGAGACGTCGTCCTCGCCGCCGTCGCCCCAGCGCACGCGGGTCTTGTCGAAGCGGCTGCCCGGCGCGACGTAGGCCTCGGTTCCAATGATCGGGTTGACCCCGTGGGCCTTGGCCTTCTTCCAGAAGTCGTAGGCGCCGAAGACGTTGCCGTGGTCGGTCATCGCCAGGGCCGGCATGCCCATCTCGGCGGTGCGCGCGAACAGGTCGTCCAGCCGCGCGGCGCCGTCGAGCATGGAGTACTCGGTGTGCACGTGCAGGTGCACGAACGAGTCCTTGTCGCCCACGACGGGACCGCCTCCTTCTGCTCGGGTGCACGCCGGAAGAGCAGTGTCGGTCCGAGGGGAAGGCGGGCCGTGCTGGTGCTCGCACAGACTGTGCCACGCCGCTCGGACAGTTCCGTGGCGGCGCACCGGCGTGCCTTCCACGCCGGCAGGGCCGCGCGCTTATGACCGGTCGGCCAGAAGCTCAGCGCTCATGTGACCGGGCGGTGCTCAGGTGAGCGGCAGCAGCAGCACGGCGAGCAGCCAGCTGGTGAGCGAGCCGACCAGGAAGTACTCCGTCAGGGCGTCGACCCGGCCGCTGGCCGCGCCGCGCTGCAGCTCGGGGAAGCGGAGCAGCCCCTTCGCAGCGACGATCACCGACGCGGCGGTGAGCTCGCCGGCCACGCCCAGCGCGAAGATGAAGGTGCGCTCCATCGGGCCCAGCACGCGACCTCCCTTGAGCGTCGACTCGCTCTGCTCTGCCGGCGAGCCGGCGCTGTCGAGCACCAGCCGGACGACGACGTTCGCGGTGAGCTGCAGGAACAGCAGCCCGCCCGCGACGACGGCGAAGCGGTCGAAGGACATCCCGGCGACGGCGGGGACGGCGAGGTCCTCGTACCAGCGCAGCAGCCGGTCCTCCAGCGCCGGGGTCCGGCCGGACGCGCCGACCAGCAGCAGGGCGCCGGCGACCAGCGCGCCGATCGGCAGCCACGCGCCCCGACCGCGGTGCAGCGCCGCCCAGCTCGAGGCGAGCCAGACGCCGGTGAGGACGGCCAGGGCC
>JAJAYV010000073.1 GCA_026786045.1 Frankiaceae bacterium
GGTCCGTCGCGGCCGTCGTCGTCGACCCGGACCTCCCCGCGCCGGACGCGGACGCTGCGGCGCACGTGCTGCTCGGCTGGGTCGGGCAGGTCAGCCGTGAGGTCGGGGCCGAGCGCGGGCTGCCGGTGACGCAGGTCGACAGCGGCGCCTTCGCGCAGGACGAGCGGCAGCAGCGATGGCTGGCCGAGGCCGGGCTGGAGCGGGTGCGCACCTGGTGGCAGATGAGCCGGCCGGTCGACCCGGCCGAGGCCGCGCAGGGCGCCCTGCCCGCGCCGGGGGAGGGCGTCGTCGTCCGCCGGGTCGCCCGCGACGAGGCAGACGGCCTGCCGGTGCAGCGCGACCTCGCCGCGATCCACGGCGTGCTCGAGGCCGCCTTCACCGACCACTTCAACTACTACGAGGAGACCTTCGAGGAGTTCTGCTCGCGGCTGCGCGAGGACCCCGGCCACCGCTGGGACCACTGGTGGATCGCCGAGCTCGTCGACGACGGCCACCCGCGGCCGGCGGGCGCGCTGGTCGGGGCGGTCTCGCCGGGCGACCCGCCCGGTTCCTACGTCGAGTACCTCGGCGTGCTGCGCACCGCCCGCGGGCGGGGCGTCGCGACGTCGCTGCTGCACGCGGTCATGGCCGACGCCGCGCAGCGCGGGCGCCCCGCGGTCGGCATCGAGGTCGACGCCGACTCGCCGACCGGCGCCGCCGGGCTCTACCTGTCCATGGGCTTCGCGACGGCGTACGAGACCCAGTCCTGGCACCGCGACCTGCCTGTCGGGCAGTGACCGACACGCCCGCGGCAGCGCCGCTGCGGTGATCCCCGGCCGGTAGTCTGCCGGCACGCTCCCCGCCTGCGCCGGCCCCTCGGAGAGACCGTTCCGCCCGGGCCAACCCTGTCGCGCCTGTCGGAGGAGCTGAGCCGAGCGGATGTCCTTCGCCTCGCCGCTGTTCCTCTGGTACTTCCTGCCCGCCGTCCTGCTGACCTACTGGGCCTTGCCGGGCCGCTTCCGCAACGCCCTGGTCTCGGTGGCGAGCCTGGGGCTGTACGCCTTCGGCGGCGGGTCGTTCGTGCTCGCCCTGATCGGCGTCATGGTGGTCAACTTCGCCGCCGGTATCGCGATGGACAGCGAGGCGATGGCGGCGCGCCCCGGCCGGCGCCGGGCGCTGCTCATCGCGATCGTGACGGCCGACCTCGCGGTCCTCGCGGTGTGGAAGTACGCAGGGTTCGCGGCCGCCCAGATCGACGCGGTGTCCTCGGCGCTCGGCGGCCCGGCCGTGCCGGCGGTCCAGCTGGCCCTGCCGATCGGCATCTCGTTCTTCACCTTCCACCACATCAGCTACGTGGTGGACGTCTACCGCCACAGCCGGCACGCGCAGCGCAGCCCGGTCCAGTTCGCGACCTACATCGCGATGTTCCCGCAGCTGGTCGCCGGACCGATCGTGCGCTACCACGAGATCGACGCCCAGCTGGCCGACACCGATCGGGACCGCCTCGACGACTTCGCCGCCGGCTTCCCCCGCTTCGCGCTGGGGCTGACCAAGAAGGTCGTCATCGCCGACGCCCTCGCCCCGGTGGCCGACGCGGTGTTCGCGCTGCCCGAGGACCAGCTCACGACGACGGTGGTGTGGATCGGAGTGCTCGCCTACACGCTGCAGATCTACTTCGACTTCTCCGGCTACTCCGACATGGCGATCGGCCTGGGCCAGATGCTGGGCTTCCGGCTGCCGGAGAACTTCGCCCGGCCGTACTCCGCGGTGTCGATGACCGACTTCTGGCGACGCTGGCACATGTCGCTGTCGCGGTGGTTCCGCGACTACGTCTACATCCCGCTCGGCGGCAACCGCAGCTCGGGCCTGCGGACCTACGGCAACCTGTTCACCGTCTTCCTGCTCACCGGCTTCTGGCACGGCGCTGCCTGGACCTTCCTGGTGTGGGGGCTGTTCCACGGGCTTCTGCTGGCGATAGAGCGGGCCACCGGGCTGGCACGCGTCCCGGACGACGTGTGGCGCGTGCCGCGCCGCGCGCTGACGTTCCTGCTCGTCGTGATCGGGTGGGTGTTCTTCCGGGCCGCCGACATGGGCCGCGCCCTCGACATGCTCGAGGTGATGCTGGTGCTGCGCTCCGGCCCGGTGCCGAGCGAGGTGGCGACGCTGCTGACCACTCAGGTGACCCTGGTCTTCGCGGTGGGGCTGCTCGTGGTGCTGCTGCCGCGGGACTTCGTCATGGGCAAGGTCGTGGACTCGAGCCGCACCCGACTGGCCGGCACCGCCCGGCTCGCCTACTCCGCCATCGGCGCGCCCTACGCCGCGGTCGTCGTCGCCGCCGGCACCTTCAGCCCGTTCCTGTACTTCCAGTTCTGAGAGGACTCACCGTGCCCGACCCGAACGACGCTCCCGGGGACGCACCTGCCCCCCGGGTGCGCCGGCGTCCCCGCCGGCTCGCCGTCCTCGTCGTCGGGCTGGTCTTCCTGTTCACCCCGGCTGCCGCGTCCCTGTCCGGCGTCCGGGCGACGGAGCTCGAGAACCGGCCGCTCGCCGCGTTCCCGTCACCCTCGACGGGCTGGGCGTTCTTCCCGGCCGTCACGACCTGGGCGACCGACCACCTGCCGCTGCGCGGCCTTGCCGTCTCGGCGAACGCCCGGGTGTCCCAGGACGTCTTCGGCGAGGCGCCGCGGGTCACGACGGCGCCACCGGGAGCGGGCGGTCCGGTCGCCCCGGTGCCCGGTGGGCGCCCGCCGGGCGAGCGCAGCTACCCCACCGTGCTCGAGGGCAGGGACGGCTGGCTGTTCTTCGGCGACGACTTCGCGGCGGCGTGCGCGCCGCAGGCCCCGCTGGAGCAGACCCTGGACGGGCTCGAGCGCCTCGGCGAGCTGCTGACCGCGGCCGGCAAGACCTACGTCGTCACCATCGCGCCCGACAAGTCGACCGCGAACCCGGACCGGCTGCCCGAGGCCTACGTCGGCGACGACTGCGCGCCCGCGGCCAAGGACGCGTTCTGGGAGAGGGTGCAGCAGCGGGCGCTGCCCGGCTACGTGGACCTCAAGGACCCGCTGGAGCAGGCGCGGCGGGCGGACGGCGAGGACCTCTACCGGCCGTCCGACACGCACTGGGGACCGGGCGGGGCGAAGGTCTTCGCGCGGCAGGTCGCGGACGCGCTGGACCCGGCCCTCTGGCGGAGCAGCACCCCCACCCGTACCGCGCCGGTGCGGCAGGACGGCGACCTGGCGGGCCTGCTCGGCACGCCCCGGCAGGACGAGGTGCCGGGCTGGGAGGTCGTGCGCCCGGGCGTCGTCGTCCGACGGGCCGACGAGACCGGCCTGGCGAGCACCACGACCGGCGCGCCGCTGTGGACCGCGCCCACGCTAGTCGTCGGCGACTCCTTCACCAAGGCGGCCCTGCCCCAGCTCGCGCCCCTGTTCGCCGACGCCCGCCTGGTGCAGGCGAGCCTGGCCGCGGACGACGCCGACGAGCTCGTGGCGGCGCTCCTGGCCGCCGACGCCGTCGTGCTGGAGCTGGTCGAGCGGTCCGTGGCCGCCGGGGGGCTGGCGATCACCGACTCCGCCTTCCTCGACCGGCTGGCCCGCGCGCTGCGCCCGGCGGGCTGACGCGGCAGCCTCGGGTCGCGCTGATGACGCGCTGTCCGCAGGGCGCGTGGCAGGCTGAGCAGGTGGAGCGCCGGATCTTCGGGATCGAGAACGAGTACGGCGTCACGTGCACCTTCCGCGGCCAGCGGCGGCTGTCGCCGGACGAGGTGGCTCGCTACCTGTTCCGTCGGGTCGTGTCGTGGGGCCGCAGCAGCAACGTCTTCCTGCGCAAC
>JAJAYV010000074.1 GCA_026786045.1 Frankiaceae bacterium
CGAAGCGGCGGGCGGCCAGCCGCCGCACCTCGGCCCGCGCCAGTGACGGGCGGGGCGCGTCGTCCTGCACCGGCGGGGCTTCGACGGCGGTCACGGGGCGTCCGCGGTGAGCTCGAGGAAGACGCTCTCCAGGTCGGCGGCGACCCGGCTCAGCTCGGTCAGGTAGAGCCCCTGCCCCGCGAGCACGCGGGTGATCTCGCCCGGATCGGGTGCTAAGTGCACCTGCAGCGCGTCGCCGGCGTCCGTCGCGGTGAAGCCGGCGGCGAGGAGCACCTGCAGCGCGCGGGGGAGGTCCGGCACACCCACCCGCAGGTCCCCGGCACCGTGCCCGGCCAGCACCGTCCCGACCGGGCCCGCGGCGACGCAACGCCCCCGGGCGAGGATGGTCACCGAGTCGCACATCTGCTGCACCTCGGCGAGCAGGTGGCTGGACAGGAAGACGGTGGTCCGGCCGTCGGCGCCCAGCCGGCGTACCAGCTCGCGCACCTCGCGGATCCCGGCCGGGTCCAGGCCGTTGCTCGGCTCGTCGAGGATGAGCAGGCGCGGCGTCTTGAGCAGCGCGGCCGCGATGCCCAGCCGCTGCTTCATGCCGAGCGAGTAGCCGCGGAAGCGGTCGTCGGCCCGCTCGCGCAGGCCGACCAGCTCCAGGCACTCCTCGAGCCGGCTGCGGGAGATCCCCGCCGTGTCGGCGAGCAGCTGCAGGTTGAGCCGGCCCGAGGCGCCGGGGAAGAACAGCGGCGTCTCGACGAGCGCGCCGACGCCGCCGACGACCTGGGGCAGGTCCTGCGGCACCGGCCGGCCGAGCAGGCTCAGCCGACCCGCGTCGGGGCGGACCAGGCCGAGCAGCATCCGGATCGTCGTCGTCTTGCCCGAGCCGTTCGGGCCGAGGAAGCCGTGCACCCCGCCGGACTCCACCACCAGGTCGAGCCCGTCGACCGCCTTCTCAGACGGCCGTCGCCAGCGCCGGTAGCTCTTGTGGGCTCCGGCCACCTCGATGACGGTCATGCGCGAAACCTGCCACAGGCCTGCCCCGCCGCGGGGACGCCGCCGGCAGGGCTCAGGCGGCGGCGCTCTCCGGTGCCTTCGCGGTCACCTTGCGGGTCAGCGCGACCGGGTCCACCTTCGCGGCGGCCAACGACACGAAGTCGTTCGGCAGCGCGAGCCGGAAGACCTTGCCCCAGGCGGAGGCCAGCTGCTTGGGCAGCGGGCCGACCACGTAGGTCAGGCCGTACCGCTCGAAGAGCTCCTGGACCTTGGGCGAGATCTCCTTGTAGCGGTTGCTCGGCAGATCCGGGTAGAGGTGGTGCTCGACCTGGAAGGACAGGTTGCCGGTCATCAGGTGGGTGAGCTCGCCGCCGCTGATGTTCGCGGCACCCAACATCTGGCGCAGGTACCACTCGCCGCGCGTCTCGCCGTCGATGCTGGTCTTCTCGAAGGTCTCGACGCCCTCGGGGAAGTGGCCGCACATGATCACCGAGTGGGTCCACAGGTTGCGGACCAGGTTGGCGGTCGCGTTCGCGCCCAGCGTCGTCAGCGCCGACGGGCCGGACAGCAACGGGTGGACGAGGTAGTCGCGCGTCGCCTGCTTCTTGATCTTCCCGAACACCGCGCCGAGCTGCTTCTTGAACAGGCCCTTGTCCTTGCGACCCTTGATCACCTTGCCGATTTCGAGGTCGTACGCCGCGATGCCGTACTCGAACAAGCAGGCGTTGACGAAGTTGTAGAGCGGCTGGCCCAGGTAGAACGGGCTCCAGCGCTGGTCCTCGTCGACGCGCATGATCCCGTAGCCGAGGTCGTTGTCGCGGCCGAGCACGTTGGTGAACGTGTGGTGGATCTGGTTGTGCGAGTGCTTCCACATGTCCGACGGGGTGGCGTTGTCCCACTCCCAGCTGGTGGAGTGGATCTTGGAGTCGCGCATCCAGTCCCACTGGCCGTGCATCACGTTGTGGCCGATCTCCATGTTCTCGAGGATCTTGGCGATCGACAGGCCGGCGGTGCCTGCGAGCCAGGCCGGCGGGAACAGCGAGAACAGCAGCACGGCGCGGCTGGTCAGCTCGAGCTTGCGCTGCACGTCGATGACCTTGCGGATGTAGTCGGCGTCGCGCTGGCCGCGGCTGGCCAGGACCTGCTCGCGGATCGCGTCGAGCTCCCGACCCAGCGTCTCTACGTCCTCGGCGGACAGGTGGGCGATCGGGTTGTGGTCCTTCTTCTGGATCGCGGTCATGCGGTCCTCCTCGGGTCAGGTCGGGCGCGGGG
This sequence comes from Frankiaceae bacterium, assembly GCA_026786045.1. Taxonomy (GTDB): domain Bacteria; phylum Actinomycetota; class Actinomycetes; order Mycobacteriales; family SCTD01; genus SCTD01. Next base: position 2,257 of record JAJAYV010000074.1, read on the forward strand.
ACGTACGGGAGGTCGTCGAGCGGGCGAGCAGGCGGTTACAGCTCGATGTCGCAGGCGCCGGCCGCGGCGTTGATGCAGGTCTGGATGCGCACGCCGTCGCCCTCGGCGGCGGTGGTGACGGCGCCGTCGCGCAGGTCGCGCACCGTTCCGGAGCGCAGCGGGACGACGCAGCCGAAGCAGATGCCCATGCGGCAGCCGGAGGGCATGAGCACGCCCGCGGCCTCGCCGGCGTCGAGCAGCGGGGTGCCCCCGTCGGCCTCGACCGTGACGAACTGCTCGGAGAAGGTGACCGTGCCGCCCTCGCCGGTGACGAGGACGGTCGAGCGGAAGCGCTCGGTGTGCAGGCGCTCGCTGATCCCGCGGGCCTCGAACAGCTCCTCGAGGGCGTCGAGCATCCCGGTCGGGCCGCAGGCCCAGGTCTGCCGCTCGGCCAGGTCCGGCACGAGCGCGGCGAGCTCGTCCTGGCTCAGAATGCCGTCGACGTCGGTGTGCTTCTCGACCAGTCGCACCCGTCCGTCGGCGGCGAGCGCGCGCAGCTCGCCGGCGAAGATGACGTCGGCGGGCGTCGGGGCGGAGTGCACGAGCACGACGTCGTCGAGTTCGGCGACGGCGCCGCGCAGCATCCCCATCACCGGCGTGATGCCGCTGCCGGCCGTCACGAACAACACCTTCGCGGGGCGCGCGTCCGGCAGGACGAAGTCGCCGGCGGCCTGGTCGAGCTGCAGCACCAGGCCGGGCTGCGCGCGCCGGACGAGGTGGTTGCTCACCTTGCCGTCCGGGATCGCCTTGACCGTCACGCTGATGCAGCCGTCGGTGCGGTCGACCGGCGAGGTGAGGGAGTAGGCCCGCCACTGCCGCACGCCGTCGACGTCCACGCCGATCCGGACGTACTGGCCGGGCACGTGCCGGTTCCAGCCTCGACCGGGGCGGATGACGAGGGTGACGGCGTCGCGGGTCTCGGGGTGGACGGCGACGACGCGCCCGCGCAGGTCGGCACCGGAGCGCAGCGGGTCGACCAGGTCGATGTAGTCGGCGGGCACCAGCGGCGTCGCGACCAGCTCGGCCAGCCGGCCGGCGCGCTGGGCGAGCCGGCGCAGGACGGGGGGAGCAACGGTCAGTACGGTCATGACGTCAGCCTGCCCCGCTCGAGGGCACAAGACGCTGGTCCGGGGCGCTAGACCCTCTCGGCACTACTTGTGCTGCCGCGACAACTACCGGCGCCCGGGTCGGTCGTGCGACGCTGCTCCAAGAGCGTCCCGATCCCCGAGGAGTCCCGTGCAGAAGCTGCTGGTCGCGAACCGGGGCGAGATCGCCGTCCGGGTGCTTCGCGCCGCCCATGAGCTGCAGCTGCAGACCGTCGCGGTCTACACGCCCGAGGACCGTGAGGCGCTGCACCGCACCAAGGCGCGCGAGTCCTACCAGCTCGGCGAGCCCGGCCACCCGGTCCGCGGCTACCTCGACGTCGCCGCGCTGATCGACGTCGCGCAGCGCTGCGGCGCCGACGCGCTGCACCCCGGCTACGGCTTCCTGTCCGAGAGTGCGGTGCTCGCGCAGGCCTGCGCCGACGCCGGGATCGTCTTCGTCGGCCCGCCGGCCGAGGTGCTGCGGCTCAC
>JAJAYV010000075.1 GCA_026786045.1 Frankiaceae bacterium
CCTGGGCCGACGAGGCCATGACCGCGCTCATGGGCCACCTCGGCACGCCGTACGAGACGCTGCTCGCCCGCGACCTCGACACCGCGGTCGTCGCCAGCGAGCTGCAGTGGACCTCGCCGGCCCGCTGGGGCGACACCGTGGTGGTCGACGCGTCGGTGGTGAAGATCGGCAAAACCTCGTTCACCGCCGAGCTGGTGATCCGCGCGGGGGAGCGGGACTGCTGCACGGTCCGCACCACCTACGTCCTGCACGACGCCGGCCGAACGCCGGTACGGGTGCCGGAAGACGTGCGGGAGATGTGGCTCGCGGGGTAGTTCTGGTCAGCGAAGGAAGCAAGGCCCGCTGCCGACGGCGCTAGACCTCGCCCGGCGCCCACGCTGTCTGTCGTCATTGGCCCCGAATGCGCATGCATGGTGTCGGTGGGTGCATCGACGTGCTCCAGGCCGACGAGTTGCCCGGGTTCGTGCAGCACGACGCCCAGCCGGGCTGGCCGGCCCTGCGGCAGCGCCGTCAGGTGGGGGTGTCGAGGACCATCGAGCCGGTGACGTAGCGGCCCTGCGCCGTCCGGATCCGGCTCAATCGGCCCGGCGAACAGACCCCCGCAAGGCCGTCGCTCTCCTGCTCTGCGGACCAGGCGATCAGCACCGGCGCGTACCGGTCGCCGTACCGGTCAGGCTGGACCAGCGGACGTTCTGGTCGTACGCCTCGTCGGTCAGGCCGTCGTGCACGAACACCAGGTCGATCGCCTTCGACAGCCGGGCGAAGGCCTCGGTCAGCAGCGGGAGGGCATGCCGCCCGGACTCCTGCGCGCGCAGGAGCTGGGCGGGGCCGCGAGGGTTCCAGCGCCCCTCCCAGCGCCGCTGGAGAGAGGTCAACACAGGACTCCCGGCGCCCGGCGTGGACGTCTTGATGGAGACAGCGGGATCACCTCAGATGGCACATCGGCGTAGGTCTGGAAAGTGGTCCTAAGACATCTGTGGATGACGGAAACCCCTTGTCCACTGCACATCTCACCGCACAGGGGTCTTGACCGTCGGTCAACCGGGCGTACGCTCGAACACATGTTCGATGGCGGAGTATCCCCGGGTGAGGAGTGGCAGTCTGCCGCTTCTGCCTGGGCGATCCCGGGCGTGGAGCGACCGCGGGCGCGGCTGACCGTCAGCCCGCAGGTGCAGGCGCTGCTGGAGGCGATGTCGGCCGTGGGCGGGCAGGACCCGGCAGCCTTGTCGCCTGAGCAGGCGCTGGTCGATGTCCGGGCGCTGCTGGCGGCCAAGCGACAGCTGGACAACGCGCTGCTGTCGCGAGTCGGTGACGTCGACGCCCGCCGGCTGCACGACCTGGACGGCGCGACGTCGACCAACGCCTGGATGGAGCAGCAGCAGGCCACGCTGGGCAAGGACACTGTGACGCTGGCCCGGCGGCTGTCCCGTCTCCCGGCGCTGCAGACCGCGCTGGCCGACGGTGCGCTCAGCGTCGCGGTGGCGCAGCGGCTGAGCAAGGCGCTGGCCAAGCTGCGGCCGGTCGTGGACCGCCCCGACGGGCTCATCGACGGCCAGGACGCCGAGCAGGCGCTGGCCGGCGTGATCGGCAACGGCGTGCGGGAGCTGTTCTGCCAGGCCCTCGGCGGCCTGGCCGACGACGACGGGCGGCTGCTGGAGCTGATCGCGCTGCTGGCCGAGGTGCAGACCTGCGGCGCTTCGCAGATCGAGCGGCTGGAGGCGGCGTTCGTGCTGCTCGCCACCCGGATCGAGCCGTGGCAGCTGCCCGGGGCGCTGCAGCTGCTCACCGACGCGCTGCTGCCCAACGAGCTGGACAAGCGCGCCGGCAAAGGCGAGGACGAGGCCGGCCTGACGCTGAACCGCAAGAGCGACGGCAGCGGCTGGCGCATCGACGGTGAGCTGGACCTGGAGACCGGCGAGCTGCTGCACACCGTGCTCACGGCGGAGGAGGCCGTCGACCAGGACAACCCGGTCGACACCGAGGCCTGGCGCCGGCTGCGCGCGAACGGCTGGCAGTCCCCGGACGAGCTGCCCGCCTCCGGCGCCCCCCGCTCGGTGCGCCGGCGGCGGCACGACGCGCTGCGCAACGCCCTGCGCCGCCTGCTTGACAGCGCAGCCCTGGGCAGCCGCGACAAGGCCGCGCCGCACATCGCCGTCTTCACCGGCATCGGGGCTTTGCACGGCCAGCCCGGAGCGCTGCCGGCCGTCGCCGCGTCCGGCACGACGCTCCCGCTCTCGCTCGTGCGCCGCTGGTGCTGCGACAGCGCCGCCACCCGCTTCGTCATGAGCCTCGGCCGCCGGGTGATCGAGGCCAGCCACACCGAACGGACCCTCAAAGCCCACGAACGACGAGCCAAGCACGCCGAGACCGGCGGGCGATGTCAAGCCGCCGGGTGCCGCTGTGGACAAGGCCGTCGACTCATCCCCCACCACGCCGACCCGTGGTCGTCCAGCCACACCACGTCACTGCGCGAGACGGTCCTGTTCTGCGAACGCGACCACGCCCTGCTCCACCAAGGCCGCACCATCAGGCTCAAGGACGGCCGGCTGCTCAACGAGCATGGCTGGGTCCAGCCGTGATGCCGGCTGCGCAGGGGCGCGGGCCGGGGTCCTGGTCCCGGCAGCTGGGACGACAGGGCTGGACGGTGCGTAGGAGCCGTAGCAAGATGGCGGTATGAGCCTGGCCGCTTTCGCCCACGACCTCGTCGACCGCTACGCGCCCGACGTCGAAGTGCCGCCGCCTGCCGTGCTGGACCAGGTGCGGCGGAACGCGCAGCTGCGGGCGAGCGTCCTGCAGGAGTTCGGTGCGGTCACCGCAGAGGAGCTGGCC